>JASJDN010000166.1 GCA_030065205.1 Crocosphaera sp. | reverse complement strand
TAGGCAATGTTTACTATTCTTTAGGACAATACCAAAAAGCGATCACCTTTCATCAACAATCTTTAGACATCTCAAAGGAAATTAGTGATAGACAAGCACAAGGTATTTCTTTAGGCAATTTAGGACTTGCTTACTACTCTTTGGGACAACACCAAAAAGCGATAAACTATCATCAACAATCTTTGAAAATCTCTAGAGAAATTAGGAATAGACGCGGGGAAACTGCCTCTTTAGGTAATTTAGGACTTGCCTACTACTCTTTAGGACAATATGAACAAGCAATGTTATTTGATCAACAAGCTTTAGAAATTTCAAAAGAAATTGGGGATAGAATGGTAGAAGCTATTACTTTGTACAATTTAGGCGTAACTTTTAACGATATTCAACGTTATGATGATGCGATAGAAGCTTTTCGGAATGCACGTAAATTGTATCAAGACATGGGACTAAATAAATATGTTGAAGATTGCGACAATGAAATTAATATTGTAGAGAATAATGTTTAAGTCGTCATTGCAAGGGTTAAATAAACAGTCAGTCTTGATTTTCATTAAAAATCCCCCTAATATAGTCGTTTCAAATAAGTTTGAGACAGAGGAGTGTGAGCATCCTGCTCACTATGTTAATAATAAATAATGTAGGTTTTGTCTCATTTTTATTTGAATTAAGTATAACTTTTGAGAATTGGTATAAACAAAAAATTGCAAAACGAGATATTAACGCTTACATTCCTATCATTAGACTTTTGCTACTATCTCTAGCTAGTTCTATCCCTAGTGAGCGAGACGCTCACACTTCTAATATTATACTTCTACTACTATACCTAATGAGCAAGATGCTCACATTCCTACTATTTTGTCTTTATCTCATCTCTTTAGTTATTTTTGAGAACTATAGCAAACTAAAAAACTTCCCATAAGAAGGGATAGTTTTCTGGTGTATCAACATATTTTTCTTTAACTGGGTTTTGTCTAATATACTCCCAAGTATTGAGAAATTGCTGACGGTTTTTGATTAATATATCATAGCGTCCATCTTGCCAAACTTTACCGATATGTTTCATTACTTTAGGAATTTGTTTAGAACTATAGCCTTTTATACTGTGTAAAATACGACCAATTGACCAATATTCATCCGTTGATTTGGGATAGGGTTTAATTAACAAATGAACATGGTCTGACATAATAACAAAAATATATAAATAATAGCGTTTCTCATGAAAATATAGGCAAGCATCTAAAACAACTTTTCGGGCTTCATTATTCAATTCTAATCGTTCATAAGTATTAAAAGTAATGAAATAAATTCCTCCTTTAATTTCTAATGTTGATGGTTGCTTTTTATAAGGCATACGAATTAAGATTAATCAATAAATAATCGTATTTTTTCATGAGTGCGAGCATCCTGCTCGCTAACTTAAATAAAGTCGGCTCGCTAACTTAAATATTGGTTGGTTGTCTGCTACTACTAAACCTAGTGAGCAAGATGCTCATACTCCTAATATTATACCTCTACTACTATAATCTAGTTAGCAGGATGCTTACATTTCTAATATTAGACCTCTAGTATTAAACTTAGTGAGCGTCTCGCTCACATTCCTACTATTTCCTCTTTATCTCATCTCTCTAATTATTTTCCATAACTCCTATTACATAATACTTTTCCTAATAACTGTTGATATCTGTTCCACCAATAAAACCACCACAAAAATAACAATAATGGTCATAAAAGCTTCATCGTAACGTAATAACTGCATAGAAGTCGCTAACTCTACCCCGATACCTCCTGCACCCACTAAACCCAAAACCACCGCAGAACGAACCGATGCTTCTAAAGAATATAACGTAGAAGCCACAAAAGAAGGCATGGTTACAGGAAGAATCGCCCCAACAATAATACCCCATTGAGACGCACCTAACGCCCGTAACGCTTCGACAGGTTTGGGATCAATTTCTTCGATACGTTCAGCGAAAAATTTACCACAAAAACCCATCACATCAACCATAATAGCTAAAATTCCGGCACCTGCACCCAAACCCACCACAACAATAAATAATAAACCCCAAACCAGATCAGGAATAACTCGTAACAGGGTAATAAAACCCCGACTGAAACGATAGATTAAGTCATTAGGACTGGTATTTTTAGCCGCCAGAAACGATAAAGGTAAACTGAATAAAGCCCCGAAAATTGTTCCTACTAAAGCCATTTCAAAGGTTTCAATAGTGGCTTTAATAATGTTAATTAATCGATCAGGTTTAGGGGGAAATGCTTCTGCTAAAAACTCACCTAAACGAAAAAAACCTTTATAAATTCTCTCAGGTGTTAGCTCACTAATATATAAACCATGTAGAAAAAAAGCTAATACAATACCTACCCCTAACCAAATGGTAAAAGAGGGTTTTCGGAAACGAGGAGGCGGTGAATTTTGTGATTTATTACTAGAAGTATTTAATTTCATTTTATTAATGTTTTAACTCCGAACTCCGAACCCCTAACCCCGAACTCAGGTTATGATAAATTGTGATCGCCTTGATAGAGAAGGGTTAAATCTTGCTCCTCAAGGGATTTAACGGTGGTATCGATATGAATTTTGCCATCCCGTAAACCAATAACGCGATCGCCGTATTCTTTAGCTAATCCCAATTGATGTAGGGTACAAATAACGGTTAATTGTTGTTCTCGGACAATAGACCATAATAAGTCCATCACCTCTCTACCGGCTTGAGGATCGAGACTGGCCACCGGTTCATCTACTAAAATTAATTTAGGACGTTGCATCAAAGTGCGGGCGATCGCAACTCTTTGCTGTTGGCCACCAGATAGGGTATCGGCCCGTTGTTGGGGGATATGGGCTAAATTAACCCTATCTAGACAGTCCATAGCCCGTTTTCGTTCTATTTCCGGGGCCGTTGCAGGGAACCAATAACGAGGGCTGCTACTGCGTCCTAATGCCCCGTGTAAGACGTTATGGAAGGCCGATAAACTGCCCACAAGATGGAATTTTTGGAACACCATCCCCACTTGCGATCGCATTTGTCGTAACTGTTGAGCATTAAGTTTAGAGAGTTGCCAGTTGCCAATGGAAATATCTCCAGAGGTAGCCGTTTCTAAGCCCAAGATACAACGTAATAGGGTGGATTTTCCCGAACCATTTGCCCCTAACAAGACAATACCTTCCCCTGGTTGTGCCGAGAAACTAACCTGATCTAAGGCAACGGTTCCGTTAAGATAAACTTTGGTAAGTTCCCTAATTGTTAGCGATAACATTTTTTTAGTTATAAATTAAACAACAATTGAAACTAATCCCCAACAAATTCAGTAAAATCGTTAATACCAATGGCTTGATAAGCTTCCCGAATGGGATCATAATCGGAGTCTTTGGCTTCAACTAAAGTCGATCCTTGATACTTTTCGTTAGCATCAACGGAGACAATAGCCCCAATTAATTGCTCTTGATTTTCTACCATACCCTGTTTAATTTCTTCTACATATTCGGGCTTTAACTTGCTACTGGCAATAAACACATCACTGGGTAAAAGATTCCCCTCCTTAACAATGGGATAATCTTCTGATTTGAGGTTTTTGGCTTCCATAAAGCGATCGTAGTCTAATGCGGCCCCTCCCCAAGCTTCGACATCTTCGTTTTGAAACGCCTGTAAATCTGCATCCCCTAACATCTTAATTTCGACATCTTGTTCAGGTTGTAATCCGGCATCGACTAAAATTTTGGTAGGGCCCAGTTGTCCGCTAGTGGAACCGAGATCGGACATGGCGATGGTTTTCCCTTTGAGATCCTCTAGGGAGTTAATCCCACCGTCTTTATGGACTGCAATGACGGAACGATAGTTCGGACGGGTAATGGCAATAAAGGGGACAGCCTCGGTTTTAGCTTGCATGACCACGTATTCTGCCGGACCAGTTAAGACAATATCCACTTGATCCGATTGTAAAGCAACGGCTGCAGCCGTGCGATCGGCGACTGGAAAGAATTGGATTTCTTTGCCTAATGTTTCGGCTAATGCGTCGCGAAACGGTTCAAAGTCCCGTTGCAACTCTTCTAACCCTTGTACATCGGTGACGGCGAAACGCAGTGTATCAGGTTCTCCGTTAGGGTTAGTAGAAGCATTAGGGGAATTATTATTACAAGCGACTAGAAATAGTAAAGAATATACTAAAAAATTGCGACGTTTCATTAATTAATTAACCTGCGATTTTTACCTCACCACATTTTAAAGCAAATAATCTGATTTAAGTTAAGAATAAATTATTATTAACTTAAAAAAGTTATTTTGAGTAATATTCTCTCTCCCCCTGCCTCCTCCGATTCCTCTGCTTCCTCTGCCTCCCCTACCTTCCCTGCCTTCTCAATATAACTATCTACCGTTCAAAGCGGATCTAGTATGATAGTGGTGCGTGGCAAGGCTAACATTTGCTCAGCATCTACTAAAATTAAATCGACCCCTAAAGGAAAATTATGATTCCATTGATTTCTCAGGGTAAACCAATGAGGATCAAATCCTTGTAAAAAAATGGTCTTAGTATTAACAATACCTGGCCCCGTTAAGTGTAATTGAAAATCTCCTTTTCCAATGGCTTCTCCTGCTAAAATCAGGGTTGCGCCTGTTTCTGGGTTTGATAAATCTCCTAGATTAATCTCGAAGTTTTCTGGAGGAGGATTAACGGCATTTTTAACAAGATATTGAGCATTTTTAGTTGTATCTAAAGGACTTTGTAATAAAAGGCGATCGCTGTTTTCAACTAAATCATCTTCATCATTCCAAGTAACCGTTTGATCTAAAATTGTAGAAAGAATTGCTACTAAAATTGAATCATTTTCTAGATATTCTTTTAAATTAATAACTTCCCCAGGAAAACTAAAACAATGGAGAAGGTCTCTAAAAATTTTTTGTTGAGTTTGGGGTTGCCAAATTGAATTAATTTTCAGCATCATTTTTCTCCTGACTTACTAAAGAAAAGTTTACTTTTGTTTTAGCTAACATTGCGCCTCTCACACGATTTTCTTCTTCTCTTTTTTTCATTCCTAATTCAATATATTGGGCGACTTTTTCCCAACCTGGAAGTTGATGAGCCATTACTGAATCACAAACCGCTAAAGCCACCGCTAAATCTTCAGAATCTGTCATTACTTGTGCTGCCCCATCATAACTTTTTCCTTGTTCATTAATCAGACTTAAATGAGCATAAGAAATAGGAATTTCGCCAAGATAATAAGGTTCATTAAACACGCCATCTTGCAACGTTAAAAGACTTAGGCCATTTTGAGGTAAACTTTTATATTGAATTTGCCAATTTTTAGAAATTTCTTCAGCTAATTTACAGATCGTTTCTGAAGAATGAACCGTCAAAGCTTTGACCCATACAGAACGATCATAAGTCATCATAATACTTTTTTCCTCAGCCAAGTTGATAAATAGTCAATCATGATAATTGTAACAAGAATAATTAACATTAAAGTCGCTGCTTTTTCATAGTTAAAAAATTTAAGCGTTGTATTCAATTCTACACCGATACCGCCAGCACCCACTAAACCTAACACAGTTGCCATACGAACGTTACGATCAAAAATATAAAGTGTATAACCGATTACTTCTTGTAAAATAGATGGCCAAGCTGCATACATAATTAACTGTAAAGTGTTAGTTCCCGTGGCACTGACTCCCTCATAAACCCCTTTATCCACTCGTTCCATACTTTCGGCCAAAAATTTCCCTAAAAACCCTGTGGTATGAATGCCTAAAGCCAAAAAACCAGGCAGTGGACCTAATCCTAATGCTGCGACAAAAACTAAAGCTAACACTAAATCTGGCATGGCACGAAAAAAGTTAAGCATTTCTCTTGCTATTCGATAAATTAAGGGGTGAGGGGAGAGATTTTTGGCTGCGATGGGTGCTAAGAAAAAACTTAAAGTTAGAGATAACACTGTACCCCAAAGAGCAATAGCTACCGTACTTATCATCAATCCAAGATATTTGAAAAACTCACTAAAATCTGGGTGAGTATAACGACTTAAATATTCGGCAATATTCCCCCCACTCCGAAATAATTCTCCAAAGGGTAATTGTAAATAAACTAAACAAATAAGTGTTAAAACTAACACAATTATAAATATCACAATTGACCAGTTAAACGGTTTGGAGGGTAACTTAGACATAATCCTATTTTCGCTTAATTAACAGCCCTTCGGGCGAGGTAGAAGGCAGGAGGGAAGATTTTTAGTTAAACTCATCCTGCTTCCATTAAATAATATAAGAACGCAATTTAGTGGATAAATAATCTAAAATGGTCACCATTAAATAAATTGCCAAAATAATTAAAATTAAACGAGCATAATTAAATAAACGAATAGAAGAAATTAACTCATAACCAATACCACCGGCACCCACAAAACCTAATACCGTAGCCGAACGAATATTATTATCCAGAATATAAAGAGTTGTACCAATAAAATCCGGCATGGCTTGGGGTAACATAGAAAAATGAACCTTTTGTAACCAATTTGCCCCCGTTGCTTCTACTCCTTCAATCATCCCCACATCAACTACCTCAATACTTTCGGCGAAGAATTTACCCATAAATCCCGTTGTCACAAACGTCAGGGCTAATATACCAGGAAAAGGACCCAAACCCAACGCAGAAACAAATAATAATGCCCAAACAATTTCAGGTAACGCCCTCATAAAACTGAGCAAGTTTCTGACAAGATGAAACACAATGGGTAAAGGACTACTATTTTTTGCGGCTAATATTCCCAGGGGTAAACTAAAACAAAAAGAAAACACTGTACTTAAAAAACCCATGGCTAGGGTTTCGAGCATTTTATGGGTAAGGGTTGGCACATAAACCCACTCAGGAATTGTTAATAAGTTAGATACAAAATTGAAGAAATTACCCGTGGATTTAACGATGGTGATGGGGTTAAATTCCACCAGGGGAGCCGTTATCAACAAAATGATGATTATGGTAAAAACAAAGCCAATGCTCCCCATAGGAGGTAATTTATTGTGAGTCGGCCAATGTCTAGGCCACCGCGATAGTTTCATGATCTTCTTTCTGATAAATTGTCTCTAAGAGGCTGTCATGGATGAGGTTAACAGGCTGATCATCAAAGATGACTGTCCCTTGTTTCAGGCCAATAATGCGATCGGCAAACTGCATGGCCAAATTAACTTGGTGCAAACTGGCTAATACCGTCACCCCATCTTCTTGACAAATTTTAAGAAGCAGTTCCAAAATTTCTATGCTTGTGGCAGGATCTAAACTAGCCACCGGTTCATCGGCAATAATAATCTGGGGTTTTTGTACCAAAGCACGAGCAATAGCCACCCGTTGTTGTTGCCCCCCCGATAAATCACTAGCCCTCTGCCACGCTTTATCCGTCAACCCCACCCTTTCTAGGGCCCAATGGGCCAACTCATAATCCTGTTTAGTAAAAAGATAAAAAAGACTTTCCCACCAACGACGATAATAGGAACGCCCAATCAAGACATTGGTCATAACGTTGAGACGATTAACCAAATTAAACTGTTGGAAAATCATCCCCACGTTAGCGCGAATATGACGCTGGTTTTGTGGGGTTAACTTCCGTTTATCGATGAAGACTTCCCCTTGGGAGGGGGTTTCTAAGCCATTCACCATGCGTAACAGCGTTGATTTCCCAGCACCCGAAGAGCCTAGAATCACCGTAAAATCTCCTGGATGAATGGTTAAATCTGTGCTTTGAATGGCTTGAAAACCGTTGTTAAAGGTTTTCGTCACTCCTTTAAATTGAATCGTAGTCATTGAAATGTATTAATCTTCGGTGTTAAATGAATGTGGGAAGTGTGGGGAGTGTGGGAGGGGTGGGGAGATATATTAACTCCTAACTCTGAACTCCGAACGCAAGTTCATTTCAGAATTTCTTCTTTTTGTAACCCTAATTGTTGCACAATAGCCCGAATTACCTTATAGTCTTGGGCGGTGACTTCTTCATAACGGGCTAAAGTACCATACCCTGTCACTTCAATCTCATTATGAGCATTCAAAATAACCTCTTTGATCTGGGCTTTAATTTCGGGATCTAAATCAGCACGATAGGTTAACGGGGAACCGGGAATGGGATCAGAGGTTTCTAAAATACGTAAATCAGACCCTTTAATCAAGCCCTTTTCCAGCATCTTGTTGTGGGTAATATCGTTACTTCCGGCTGCTGCGACTGTCTTATTTTTCACCGCCAACTGTGCTGCATCATGAGAACCTGCGTATGTTACCTTGCCAAAAAATTCCTCGGGCATTTCTCCCGTACTTTTCTTTACCATGTAACTAGGAACTAACGATCCTGACGTGGAAGCCGGATCAACAAACGCCACGTCGGCCCCTTTTAAATCAGCGATGGATTTAGCAGGAGAATCTCCTGGCACAAAAATCATGCTTTGATAGGTAGAAGTTCCACCTTCCTTAACTCCCACTGCGAATGCTTCTGCTTCTGCTTCTTGTTCGGCTAAAACGTAAGAAAGGGGACCAAACCAAGCAATATCAACGCGATCGCGTTTCATCGCTTCAATCACCCCCGCATAATCGGTGGCCTGAAAGACTTTCACCGGCATTCCGATTTTTTCCTCTAAATGAGCGCGCATCGGCTCAAACTTAGCCAACATTTCTTCGTTGTCTTCTGCGGGAATTAAACCCATGATGATTTCAGACTTAGCTGCTGAGGATGCCACTTTAGAAGAATTTTCAGAGGTTTGCGAGTTATTGGCACAGCCTCCGAATAAAGGCAATAAAATTAATGCCCCCAACAACAATTGACGACGTAACATAAAGTTTCCTAGATTAAGATTGAATAAACGACTAAGATTAGTTTTTCAATAGCTTATCCGTAGTTTAAGGATAGAAAATTAAGTTCTTTTTAATTTTGGAATAAATTTTGATTATAAGTGACAAGCTCTAACTTCTAACTGGTAAGACTTTCCTGTTGTTAGAAAAATTTAAGCCCAAATTCGCTTGAGGCTAAGGCTAAACCCCGGTAACACTGTTTCCCCAGATAAATCACTGGGATGTTCCAACACCTCGACTGCTTGCCCCGGACGGTATATTTCTACTCGTTTATGTTTGGGGTCAATGAGCCAACCTAACTTGGCCCCATTTTCCCGATATTCTTCCATTTTGCCTCGTAAGTCTTTAAGAGTATCGTTCTTGGAACGCAATTCGACGACAAAAT
>JASJDN010000046.1 GCA_030065205.1 Crocosphaera sp. | reverse complement strand
GTGTGGGGAGACGGGGAGTGTGGGGAGACGGGGAGATGGGGAGGGTGGGGAGTGTGGGGAGATGGGGAGATGGGGAGGGTGGGGAGTGTGGGGAGATGGGGAGATGGGGAGAGTGATTAGCAATTTTTACGTTATATAAATGAAATTTTATTGTATATTTTTAGTTAATTAATTATGTGGAAAATTAAACCAATTAATTCCTCAAAAAAGAACGTTGAACAGTTAAATGATGCCCTGATTCAAGCCACGTTAAGGGAAAAAGCGACGCGATCGCCCCAACTGCTTCGGGTTAAACCCCTAGATGCTTTGCTGTTGGCCATGGAAACCATTGGGGAAAATATAGAGAAACTTCCCCATAACATCTTACCAACGGTTCAGGCCAGTTTACGGGGGGCCATGGAGGAAGGGAGGGAAAAAAATTGTTGTTTAGGTCATCAAGATAAAGTGGGAACCGTGGCCGTTAGTCCCGACGGTAGTATTATTGCTAGTGGCAGTAAGGATGGAACCATACGCCTCTGGAACCCTCACGGACAATTATTGAGAGATCCTCTACAGGGCCACGCAGAAACCATCACCGCATTGGCCTTTAGTCCCGATAGTCAATATTTGATCAGTGGTAGCAGCGATCGCACCTTCATTATTTGGAACCGCAACGGACAACCCATCACCAACCGCTTAGAAGGTCACGATCTAGGAATCACCGCCGTTGCCTGTAGTCCTCTGGGGGATTATTTTATCACCGGTAGCAGCGATCGCACCTTGCAACTGTGGAATTTTCAAGGTCAACCCCTCCAACCCCCGTTTCAAGGTCACGAGGGAGAAATTACTAGCATTGCCATTAGTCCCGATGGTCAAACTATCGTCAGCAGTAGTTGGGATAAAACCCTACGTCTGTGGACGGTGGAGGGCAAAGAAATCATCGATCCTATTACGGTTCATGAACAACGCATTGAGTCGGTAGCGTTTAGTCCCGATGGTCAGTATTTTATGAGTGGAAGTTGGGATAAAACCGTTCGCCGTTGGACCCTAGAGGGGAAACAAATAAAGCCAACCCTGGAAGGCCATGAAGATTATGTCTTATGTGTGGCGATTAGTCCCGATGGCCAAATGATGGCCACCGGTAGCAGCGATCGCACGATCAGAGTGTGGAACCGTTACGGACAGATGATTTATGCCCCGTTTCAGGGTCATCAAGGGTCGGTTCGGGACATGGCCTTTACCCCCGATGGAAAAACCTTAATTACTGGTAGCAGTGACCACACGGTTCGGTTTTGGGACGTGGAAGGTCAACGGTTATTTAAAGGGACTCAGAGTGAATATTGTGCCGTTTGGACCGTGGCCATGAGTCCTGACGGCCAACGGTTGATCGGTAACTGGGGGAATGGATATATTCGATTCTGGGACTTAGCAGGAAACCCCATCAGTCAACCCATTCAGGCCCATAATGGAGATGTCACTTGTATCGCTTATAGTCCCAAAGGAGATGGGTTTGTGACGGCCAGTTGGGATGAAACCTTACGTCTGTGGACGGCGGAGGGAAAACCCCTCAGTCCACCCATTCAGGCACATAATGGAGATGTCACTTGCTTAGCGTATCATCCCCAAGGGACTTATGTGGTCAGTGGGGGACAGGATGGCCAGGTGAAACTGTGGACCTCTCAGGGTGAGTTATGTCAGCAAGGACAGATGACCGATGAGATCACCTCGGTTTTGTTTACCCCTGACGGTCAAAAGGCGATCGCTAGTGATGCTAAGGGTCAAATTTGGCAATGGGAAACGAACGGCCAATGGTCAGGAACAGTTCTTTATGAAAGCGATCGCGGTAAAATTATGGATCTGGCTATTAGTCCTAATGGGACTCTCTTAGTCAGTGGTCATGAGTCAGGCCATCTCTATTTCTGGAACTTGGAAAATGTGACTCAACCTCCCATTATTGCCTCCCATGATGCGCCTATTACAAAGATTGGGTTTAGTCCCAATGGGGAAGTGGTGGTCAGTGGTGGAGGGGATGGTAACTTACGGTTATGGACGGTTAGAGGGGAATGTTTAAGTTATCCGCAACCTAACCAACAAAGCGAAGTAACTTGCATTGCGTTTAGTCCTGATGGTCAACAGTTGATTAGTGGTTATTTGGATGGAACCCTTAAGGTGGAAAGGGGAGGAACCTGGCAAGATTGGTTAAAATGTTGTTCTCAACGATTACAGTATCATCCCCGTTTAAGAGATCCCAAAACAGAAGTAGAATTACAAGCGTCTCTGATTTCTCAACAGTCTTTAGGGGGCCCGCTTAAACTGTCTCCAACGGTTAAACAACAGCCTATTTTATCCCCTTCGTCTTCTCCTTTTCGCCCAAAAATAGCTTATTTAGGTGCCGGGTTTATGTCTGCTTTTTTAATGTTTGCGATGGTAGGAGTGGCTTTACAATCTCCCTATATTCCCACTGTGTGCAAACTGTTGGAAAATTGTGCGAGAGATCAGGAGTTTGAGGGCCTTTATACTCAAGCATTGACGGAAGGAGAAGGGGTAATATTAAAGCTGGATCATGCCGAAACGTTTGAGGAATTAAAAGACTATCGCGATCGCTTGCTGGCTGTTATGGGTCAACTGAAAAATTTACCGACGGATGTGTCTATTTATCCTCAATCTCAACAAGCGTTAAACCGTTTTCAACAACACTTAAATGAGGTGGATGTTACGCTTTCTCAAGAAGAAAAAGCTCAAAAACAATTAACGGAAGCGTCTGAATTAGCCATACAAGCGACTCAAGTTTTACAAACAGCTAATACGTTAGAAGATTATCAACTCGCCAAACAACAATGGGAACAGGTTCAACAACAACTTGATCGCATTTCTTCTAATAACTTTTTTGCTTCTCAACTCCAATCTGAAAAACAAGCAACGGAAACTACCCTGAATACCATTGATAACAAAATTGAAGACATTAATGCTCAAGTCGTTAAAAAACAACAATTTAGACAACAGTTTAATAGTATCAATACGTTAATCAAACAAGCGATCGTTAAAACGGAATCAGCTAAAACCATTGAAGACTATAATCTAGTTAAAAGTCAGTGGACAAACATACAAGCAAAACTGAAAACTATTAATACATATGGGGATAATCAGTTACAAGAACAAATTAATAACCAATTACTCAGAATTAATCAACAAATTGACCTCATTACTAGCAATATTCAACAACTGAAAAATCGTCAAGCAAACACCAGTAAACCTAAATCTTCTCCTAGTCCTAAAACTCCTCAAAAATCTGATCAAAATAATCAAAAACCACCCCAACCGATTCCTGACCCTTCCCCAAATGCAGTACCATTATGGTAGTTTTCCTAAATGTAAGGTGGGTTAACGTGAGTTCGGTGTTAGAAGTTCGGAGGACGCTACGCGCACCTTCGGTGGCGGAGTTCATATTTTTTCAACGAGATAATCAGGGTTTAGGACATCTTGTTATTGGTCAGTTGCATGATAGCTTCAGCTTAATTTTACTGCTAAAAATGAGTGGCAAAATATCATAATCTCTGCTATCACTAAAGAAGCAAGTTATATTAATTTAGTAACAAAAATTAACATGATATCTTCAAACTGTAGAGTAGGCATTGTTGGTGCAGGGACATCGGGGGTTTATTTAGGAAGTTTATTAGCGAGTCAGGGATATAAGGTAGATGTGTTTGAAAAATCGCCCGTTCCCCGCACAGATGGGTGTGGTATTTTGTTAGTGGGTTCAGGGATGAGAGCCGTTAACGAAGGAAACCCTAAATTATGTCAAAAGCTACTACATTCGGGTACACCTGTTAAAAATTTTGAGTTTCGCAACCTTAAAGGAGGAGTGGCAAATTCGGAATCAGTCAGTTATGACGAAAATGAGTTGCCTGGAATGCTAATTCATCGTAAAGCCATCCTGGAGGCTTTATTAGAGGAATTACCTCAAGACTGCCTTCATTTAAACGCCCCATTTGTTAGTGCAACTCAAACAGAAAAAGTAGTGACAGCTACTTTTGCTAATGGGGAAACATGGGAAGGTGATCTTTTAGTCGGTAGCGATGGTATTTTTTCTAAAGTGCGTGAATATGTTGTGCCTGGTGTTGAACCTCGTTATTTGCAAGATATCGTCTGGCGCAGTGTTGTCGAAGATAATGAATTTTGTACTGAGGGAAATTTTATCGTTTATATGCGAGGGCGAGGTATTTACGTTAATTTCTTTGATTTAGGAAATGGTTACACCCATTGGGGCTTTTTTATTGAAAAAAAGCAAACTGAGTCTGAAAAAGGGCTTCCTTACCCTCATGATGTAGGTATACCTACAGAGGAGTTAGAAAAAGTTCCAGAAGCAGCTAGAGCCGTCATTAAAGCCACTCCTGCTGAACAAATTGTTTGTAATTACTCCTATGATATTGATCCCTTACCACAACTCTATCAAGGACGTATTCTGTTGTTAGGAGATGCTGCTCATGCCAAGAGTCCCACCAGAGCAAGAGGAATGACTGCTGGTTTTGAAGATGCCTTGGCGTTATCACGACATTTACAAGAGGGTTCAAATATTGATGCGGTTTTGGCTAGTTATCAAAGTGAAAGATTGCCCATTGTTCATGAATATCAAGAGACTAGCCGTGAAATTAGCCGAAAAATAGGCCGTAGTCGTAAGAAAAAGGCGGCTTAAGCTATCCTTCAAGGTCCCAAAAACCAGTTGTACATTTTTTCAAGAGACACAATTTTTCGTAATTTTGGGTAAAGATTGACTATCTTAAACTTTTGTTTTCAATAGTGGACAAAAGTATACATCTTCAGGTGCTTTAAGTGTCAATCCTATAGTATTCAAAAAATTCAACAGGTAAGAATTTTTAGAGGTTTTTAGTTCATGATAAGCGAGTTGATATTGCTCTTCTCGTTTATCAGTTATTGGACTACCAACTACACCCCATGGAGTCGATTCTGAGCCACAAATTAATGACATTCGCTTTTGTTCACTGTCATTAAATGTTGCCACAAAATGTTCAGTTACATCCAGAAGTGGTTGAATTTCTATTGATTGTGACTCTGACATTTTAGGTGTAGAAAGACTAATTTCGAGTATCTTACTTTTTTGATAAGGAGAATGGGTGAGAACATCCAATACAGGGACAGAGAAATTAAATCGAAAGCGAGTTTTAGAGATTGTTTCTATTGTATTTTCTTGCTGTTGTTTAAAAAAAAGATAGGCTGTCCCAGTCTCCTCTGCCCTTTGATATATAGATACCCATTTGTTTGTCTCAACCTCTATTTTGCTTTCAGTGATACCTTTTTCAAGAAGATAAATCTCTCTTCCAGTAAGCTCTTCCTTAAAATCGTCATTGGTTCTTTGATAAAAAACTTTTTGGAATTGAGCCATAGAAACAGGTAAACCACTCTTCAAAAATCCCAGCAGAGTTATAGAAGTCGATGAAAGGGTATCCGAATCGATACAGTAACCTATTTCAAGTCCATGAGATTGTTGGTGAGAGAAAGATGGTTGGACATTGTTCGTAATTAATTCTTGAAATTGCTTTTCCGCTCTTTGGAGCATTGCATAATCAATGAATGTTTGGAAAGGATTCTCATATTCAAGTAGTAGTTGATGTTGGTGATCATTTTGCGAAAAGTTTAAATCCTCAACAAAATATCGATCTGGCCTGGGACGACCAATATAAATGGTCAAAACAGACTGTTCAGGAATTGAAGGATCTCCTAAAGATTTGGCTAGGTCTAATGCACTCCATAATTCAAGGGATGGGTTTTTCTTTTTATTTCCCAAATTATAATCATGAGTTGCTTGACGTTGAATATGACTAAGTTGTTGAAGAGCATCCCTGGGAATGTCTGAGGTTTTGAGTAAGTGACAAGGTATTTCACTACCTGGTCGTTCAATGTGACCACTATTAATTTCGCCTCCAATATTAGCAAGGTTGAAGTATCCTAAACCGGTAGACCAACCATGCTGAAACACATCATGAGCAAAAAAGTAGGAATCAAGAAAAAGATTTTTGGGATCTCCACTTTCAAAATTTTGAGGGCCAAATGGCGCACCATTAATAGTTACCAATAATCTTGGTTTAAGTTCACCAAGATGATTAAGACAAAGCTTCTTGGTAAGCTGAATTACTTCTATCCATGAATCTTCTAACGTAGCTTGACTGAGGGGTAAGTATTGATTCTTATATTTTTGCTCTGCTTGATAGAATATAATTTGATTGTCACAAGTGTCTATTTTAAGAGAACCTAGATGATCAGATGTTGTGGAGTTCATTTTTTTATATTTTAGAGAAACAAGTACAATGATGCCTATATAATATAGCTAATCTAATTGATCTAAATCTAGTTGAAGACGTTTGTGTTAGTTTCAGGATTTTAACTCATATTTTTCAAGAGTTAAAGATTGAAACTTGCCAGTCGTATCATAACTAGCTATTAATTGCTGCATCTGGGTTTCATCAATTAACCAATTGGTCACACAATCAAAAGCGGTTCCCACAGTTACTTTATCGGGACAACTAATAGAAACCCCATCGGGTAAATAGAAAATTTTATGCCCTTTTCTGTCCCAACTAAATTGACTAGAAACAGGTTCAGAAATTTCTAAATCGGAATTTAAAACTAGAGACGTTCCTTGCCAATTTTTTGGGAAATTCTTAGAAGATAATTGCTCTATTTCCGTTGACCAATGGGAAGAAGGAAAACCCTGAGAATCTTCTTTAATACTACTTATTTGCAATAAATTACCTTGCTGATCGTACATCATAATTATACTGTGTCTGAGATGTTCATACTTAAACAATAATTCCATTACAAACATAGAATTAGTTACCAATGCTTTTGCTAACCATCCCATCGAACCCTGTTCAAAGAAAAATGAAATTGAGTTATTTACTTGAGAAAACTCTTCTTGCTTATAATTCCATTTTTTTTCTTCTGTTCTTCCATCATCATAAAAATAACGATTGGTATGAAAAATTTCTATTTTTTCTGGGTTACTACGAAAACTACGAAGACTTTTAAAAGATTCTTGCACCTCTCCAGTTGAACTATATCTTGTCCAAATGCCATGCCAATCATATAAGTGTTGCTCGGTTAAAATTTTCCAGTTGTGTTCTTTTAGCTTCATGATTTGATCTCCTTAAATAACAGTTATCGGGTTATCAATGACGAGTATAACTACGTTCAAACTTAATTTTTACCTGTTCAACAACAACTACTAAAGCAACGGAAAACAGAGAAGCAGCAACCAGAAAATATTTAGCTGAAGAATGGTCTAAAATTAAAGCGATCGCAGCTAAAATAATAGCAACTGTGATCAATATTCTTTTGATCTTCTTGGTATTTTCATACGCCTGATTACAAGCACCACATATTTCTGTATGACGAGTTAATCGGGTTCCTATCTCCACTAATTGACCATCAATATTATGAGCAGTTTCATAACCTTGATAAGACGGAAAGGAGGAACCATATTTATCTAACCATTTACGGTATTCGACTACGAAAATATCAGATGTTTTGAGAGGTAAATAAAGTTCTTTGAGACTTTTTTGTAAACGCTTGGTTTGTAATTCTTGTCCTACCACAAGAGATAAATCTTCTTCTATAAATTTAGTTCGAGACCAATGCTCAAACCAGCGAGGTTGCAGTTTAAGTTTCCAGCTTGGACTATTGGTATAGTTTCTGATAACAATTCTACAGCAACCCTTTCCTGATGGTAAAGAATAAAGGGCTGCACCACCAATACGTTGTGGGGTTTTATTTCTATAGATAACTAAATTAGGAGCAATAAAATTTAAGCTCATCCAATGTTTATGAGGGGTATTTGCTAGGCAATATCTCGCCTCAATTCCTTTAACTGATAGATTAAGAATCTCCATCTCTAAAGGTTGAGCAAGTTCTTTCATATTCCATGAGCCATTATGACTGATAAAAAGATGTGCAGGATCGATTACATTTTCAATAAAAAAATTTTGATCGTAAGGAAGATCCATCACAACGTCTGAGCTAAACACCTTAGGATCGTCTAAATCAGCAACCGTTGGAATATTATTTTTATCAGCTTTTTCTGGTGTTCCTGCCCAGATCCAAACCATTCCTTGAACTTCAGCAACAGGATAAGATTGTACACAAGCAGTTTCAGGAATTTTAGTCTCTTCTGGTAATTGTGGAATATGTAAACATTGGCCCCCTTCACCAAACTGCCAACCATGATAAGAACATTCTATTTTGCCATCAATTATTTCTCCATCTGAGAGTTTAGCCGCACGATGGGGACAAATATCCTTAAGACAGATTAGCGTCTCTTCCTTGTTTCTAAATAACACTAAAGGTTTATCGTACAAAGAGAAACCATAAGGACGATCTTTGGGTAAGTCTTTTACAAATGTTACAGGATACCAGCATTCTTTCCAGTTAAACTGGTTTTCTATTTCTGATAGTAATGAAGTTGCTTTTACTTGTTCTGTTGTCGGTTCGTTAGAAGCTAGTGTCATCAGTAATTTTTAAAGTAAGGGACGAAAAATCAGGATGAGTCCTATACAATATAGCTTAAATCAAATAATAAATCGGCATTTCTCAAAAAATCTCAACATCATGACAAATAAAGTAGCAATTGTTACCGGGGGGCTACATTTACGTTAAGTTCATTTTCTCAGTCAAAATTTTCCTATGTAATAGGGAATAAACCCAAAAATAAAGAAAGACAATATTAATCATGATGACTCAAACATCTAACATTATCGCCCAAGAAATTTCACGACAGAAAGAAGGTGATTTAAACAAAGAACATCGACGATCTTAAATCAATCCTAAATAATAATTTAAAATGTTGGTAAATTGTTGCACGAGTTAAACTTTAAAATTAAAACTCCTCGATTAATAAATTCTTGGTATTCTAGACGCTTATTCAGTCCATCTACTTTTTCATCTAATCGTGCTATTCCTACCTTAACATCAGTCATATCTTTTTGTAGGTCATCTATTTTGTCATTGAGTTTCTCTAATTTCTGATTAATTTCTTTTAAGACATCTTCTAGAGAGTAAGTCACATTGATAGGGGTTTGACTCATGATCAAATATAAATAGTTAACGACTATCTATATTATTAGATATTTAACTATGTCTGAGAGCAGAGTTATGGAAAGGAAACGTTAGATTTCTTCTGGATTAATTCCCATATCAATTAGTTTCTGTGCTAATTTATTGGCCCTTCTTTTTTCTCGTTCTGCAATTTCTTCAGGGGTAGCAATCCAATTTCTGTCACGATCATACCAGCGTAACCATAGTCTTTCTATTCCTTCATAACAACCTTGCCAAAGTCCTAAACCCAAACCAATATCTTCCATCCAGATTCGGGATTCAATTAATTCTAATTCTCGGTAATGACTTCCGGTTAACTGAAATGCTCTTAATTGATCGCTATAACGGTCAAAAATAATATAGTACGGAACCCTTAAAATGCGCTCGTAAACTTCCCATTTAGTCGGCGGATTTTCGGCTTTTCTTAAGGTTTGTCCTAAGTCTTCTTTTTCCGTTCCTGGTGATAGTAATTCTACTACCACAAAGGGATTAATTCCTTCTTGCCATACCACATAACTTAACCTCATATCCTGTTGTTCGTATAAGCGATCAACTCCTACCACTGCAAACCAGTCGGGACGCTTATACCAACCCGTATGACGCACATCACAATAAAGGTTCATATCCGTAGCAATAAACACTTCATCGAGGGAATAATTAGCAGGATGAAATGTCTTTCTGAGTAGATGAGGTTGAAAGTCATGAAATTCGTCAGGCAAACCAGGTTCCTCCGGATCTTCACTAGGGAGATCATACATGGTAGGAAGAACTTTTTTAGGATCATTTAAGGCATCGGTTTGATACATAATAGCAGTTTTTATGTGCATACATTATGAACTTTCTAGCTTTAAGGCAGGAGGCAGAGGGCAGGAGGCAGGAGTTAAATTTTAGGTTGTTTTATTCAAAACAACTTAAATCTAATGATAAGTTATCGACAGCCTAAACTATCCCTAGTAGAAACCCCTGTCATCGGGTTAACCCCTTCGGCCCGTTCACACATCAAAGAGACTTGATAACGATCAATGACAGCATTGGTAAAGTCGGCCCCGGTGATGGTTGCATCGTAGAAACGGGTCCGAGTGGCGATCGCATCGACTAAAATAGCATCGGTGAGATCGGCAAAATCCAAGGTAACTCGGTCTAGTAAAGATGAACTGAGATCAGCCCCCTTCAAATTCGCCCCTAAGAGGATGCCTTCGGTAAAAATACTATAGGAGAGGTTTGACCCTTCAAAGTTGGCTTCTCGCATATCTGCGGCGGCGAATACACCCCCTTGTAAGTCTTTATGGGAGAAGTCTTGCTGTTGTAATTCCCCGTAGGTATAGTTAACCGTGTTATCTTGAGCGATGACAGGCCGTGCATCCAGTAAGATCCAAAGACCAATTAAGAGGATTAAACCCACTATTGTTAAAAATCGTAACAAAACACCTTGCAGGGGTTGAAATATTTGATTTTTCATGTTACCAATTTTCATCTTTTTCATATCCTAAGTTAATCAATAATTGACCATATTTATCTTTGAAAAAGTTAATATGATCCTCATTAAAGTGATTTTTCCAATCTCCCGCTACCCCTTTTCGATAGTGACTTTTAACATCTTCTTCCCCAATGGTACGCCCTTTAGTTTTCTTTTGGAAGCGATTTTCGTAAATAATTCCTAAAGCGATTTCGTAGGGAATTTTTTTCAAAGAAATATTAATCAAAGGGTTACTAAATAGTTTCTTTTGGGTGGTTCGAGAGGTAATTGCTAATAAATGATTCCATCTTTCTTGATAAGTGGGTCGGGACTCACTGACAATACCTAAAAAACGAAAAATATCCACAAAACTTCCATAGGGATCTCGACTCAAATCTTCTAACTTTATTTCCATGACATGATCCTGATCATAATTCCACCTTTCCATGTCTTCAAACACTCTCTGATTAAATTCCATTTCTTGAATTAATCCTTCATCTTTTGACATTTTTTGTAAAATTTCCCTTTCTTTTTTGAGGTGGTCATAATTATCAACGGGATGACTATAAAGATGAGAATAATAAGCAGAAACCACAATATCTCTCGGAT
Source organism: Crocosphaera sp. (assembly GCA_030065205.1). Taxonomy (GTDB): domain Bacteria; phylum Cyanobacteriota; class Cyanobacteriia; order Cyanobacteriales; family Microcystaceae; genus Crocosphaera. Next base: position 32,480 of record JASJDN010000046.1, on the reverse strand, counting down.
CTCGAATCACATGAAATCCCTTAAAATTATTGAAATCTTTAATGTATTGATATTTAGCATTCGTGTAGGAAAAAATATCAAATTTTCTTTCTTTTATAAATTCTTCAAAATCATAATTAAAAATTTCTTCATTATGAGCATGGCCATACAACCACCCCATTTCCTGTGCGACTTCTCGCAAAATACCTTGAACCCATTGAGTCCCACATTTATGATGACCAAAAAAGCAAAGGAGTTTCTTGTTATGACTATTCATAGGGATTGATTGTGATTCGATTAGTGATTAATTTAATATCCATTTTCGGACGTTTTAAGAAAACTATCTCCTCTAACCAAATCTTTAGCATCTAAACCAATGCGAAGGGTTAACTGAGAGTCTAAGTCTCCCGTAGAAGATGCTTCTACTCTACCCATTCTCAAAGCAGTTTGCAAGTAATTCGCTGCTTCAAAGTCTCCTTTTTGTACCACTATTTCTGTTTCTCTCAATAATTGGGGTGCATCGGCGATAGTATAGACATTATGGATATTTTGTTGAGCCAAGTATTCCCTAACTTGATTGACTAACCCCGGATCATCCGTCGCATTTTGTAGGGCAATTCTAACACGATTAGGAGAACGATGACGAGAAGACTGCCATTGGGGGGTAATACCGAAATATTGTTCCATCACTTGATCTCGTCCGTTTTCTGACATCACCCAATAACTACGGTTATCAAATTCTTCTTCTTGACTAAAACGACCAGGTAACATGACCATTTGTACCTGATCTCGCTCCAGTTGTCGACCAAAATTAACCAGGGCCAGCATTTCTTCCCAAGTGAGGTTAGTATCGATATGTTTGTCTAATAGACCGATAGCTTGGGGAATACGGGGTATAATCGTAGGGCTAGTGATTCGTTGACGTAGGGACTTCAGGAGTATTTGTTGTCGTTGCACTCGACCAATGTCCCCATAAGCATCTTTACGAAAACGAGCGAAATGTTCTGCTTGTTCGCCGTTGAGAATTTGTCGGCCGGGTTGAAGATCGATTTTCAGGTTTTGGGTTTTGTCTTCGTATTCCATCGCATAGGGGACAAAGACTTCTACCCCTCCTACCAAGTCTACTAATTCTTTGAAAGCATCGGTGGTAACGCGAACGTAGCGATCGATAGGAACATCATTTAGGGTTTTGCTCAGTACCCTTGCCGCTAACCCAGGCCCTCCATGAACATTGGCATCGTTAATCTTAGTGTAACCGACCCCTGGAATATAAACTCTGCTATCTCTAGGAACTGAGAGCATTTTAACCGAGTTATTGGCTGGATCGAAGCGTAAGACTAAAATGGTGTCACTGCGTCCTCCAAACCCCTCAACACTCCCTGGAGGGGTGTCTAAGACTCGGTCAACTCCTAGGACAAGAAGATTAACCGGACGGGATAAACGGTATTGTAGCAGCGTCTTATCAGCAACGGGAGAAGTGCCCGAAGTTGAGGGGGTTTCGGTGGATGTCCAAGGGTTGGTTATCTTTTGGGTTAGGGGTAAAATAGTTTCTGAAAGGGGACTAAATAGGGTAACCGTTGCTCCTATGGTAGCTGAACAAACAGCAGTACAGCCAAAGGCCATCCCCCATAAAACCCCTCTGAAAAGGGGTTGCAGTCCTTTATTTTTCCCTTGTTTATAAGGATTCGTTGTTACCACTTTGTGACGGTATTTAGGGGGTTTATACCGACGAGAACCTGATTTTCCTTTAAACCCAGAAGCATTAGACACCCTGTCGACGCTATTGGCCATAGTTACCTCAACACACCACTAAGAAAATTTCAGAGGTTAAAGGCAAGAAGTTGTTATGGTTGACTTCAGGTGGAGACTTTAACCTACTGATTAATCGGACAAAGGATCACTCTTATTATGTTTTAGAAGTCAGGGTAGGTTAAGATGTTCCCTGTTTAGAACTTCAGTTACAGTCAATAATTGTTAAAGATAATTGTTTAGGGAGCAAAAAAATGGCCAAGAAACAAAAATTTCCTCACTTATTGGGATCAAAATGGACGGCAAAACAAAAGACCTGGGGATGGCGACATTTTCAAGTGGTTAACCGCAAAAATCAAGGTAAATTTGTCTTTGCGGAAATGGTAGCCTCTTGTGATGCAAATGTTCGTTTTTGGATCAATGCACAACAATTTAAAGATCGTTCTTTATGGCAACCTGGATGGCAAACGTTAGAGGAAATGAATCAACCCGAAGAAGAATTTGAAATTCTTTGAATAAATTTATTTTATTTTTCCTCATTTTCTATATTCACACAGGAATGGCCTCCTTAAGAATTTTATCTCTAAAATAGTCTCGTAAACTCTTAAATGTTGCCACATCAACTTTATAGCCAAGATAATTTTCTAGATCCTGAATTAACCCAATTCTATCTAATAAGTTTCTTTCTGATTCCATTTTTACTAAGAAATCAATGTCACTATCTGGGGTTTCTTCTCCTCTAGCAACGGAACCAAAAATATGAATATTAAACGCACCATGTTGAGCCGCAATTTTGAGAATATTTTCTCGTTTCAATGGTTGACCAATGGATAGTATCTCACTATCCATTCCGTTTTATAGCAACTTTTTCTAGAATATTTATCACACTATCAGCAAAATTATTCATGGTTTGAGAACTAATTAAAGGGGTGACATGAGCAAAACTTAAACATAGTTTTTCATGAAAAGTGACTGCACCTAACCAAAGACAAGGCCCTAGAATATGTTGTCCCACAGTAAAATAGATTTCTCTGATTTTTAGTTGACCATAGTTTTTAGCTAAGTTAAACTTTCCCCGATTAGAAATGTTCATCGTTTTAGTTCTTCCTGTGGAATTTTGCTCTAACATTTTTTCAAGGGTTGATTGACTAAAATTAGCCAATCTTTGATCATTAATTAGATTATTAATAGTCTGATTTTTAGTCAGATCAATTTTTTGTTTACAGTCTCTGGCTAAATCCCAAAAGTCTGTATTTTTAGTAAAAGTATAAATATTTTCTATGCTAGAAACAAAACAACCAAGATGATTAATATCAATTTCTGGTTGACTATATTGGCGTAAATTGAGATTAGAACTACAAGATAAGTGTACCGGTTCTTCAAAATTTGAAATTGTCTTGGTTCCCAACAACATTGCTGAGCATAAAGCACCGTGTATTGTTGTTTTTTGGGTTTGACATTGCTGCTTCAAATTTAAAAGGGTTTTTGAATTAATGATGCGGTTAATAATATGGGTCTGTCTTTCCTCAAGGGAAGCTTCATTTTCAATGATTAATTGAGGAACTAAAGTATCTGATAAATCTTCATTTTTTGTATCTTTTATTTGATTAGAATTAGCTAAATTTCTATCTAGGTTTTGTTCTATTGGAGTAGGAAACACTAAACTAATATTATTAGATATTTCTTCTTGGTTAACAATTTTCTGATAATAAATGAGGAGATTATCAATAAAATTCATACAAGATAATCCATCGGTAATAGCATGATGAAAAGTAGCGATAATTTCACTCATACCATCCCTCAAAGACGATTTAAGTAGAGTGATACGACATAAAGGATGGAACTCTTGAGAAAATTTTTTATGTAGTTCTGACTCAGCAATTTCTAACCATTGATTTTCGTCAGTCTTTGTCATAACCTGCAAGGGAATTTTCTGTATATTTTCAGAACTAAAATAAGCTCCATCTTCCAAATCAATTATACGAACTCGAAGCAGAGGATGACGATTTTGTAGTAATAAGAGTGCTTTTTGTAAAATATCGGGCTGTATATCTCCTTCGAGACGAACAATATTAACGTCTATCATACCACCAAGTTCATGAATGATATGAAACAGATTTTCAACGGAACCTAGTTTTCTTGCTACTGATGACATAAAATTTTTCTTGTTTAATTGTAGTTATGATAAGTAAAATAAGCCTGTAGTTGCTGACGAATTGGTTGAGCGTTTTTTTCGACTTCTGGTAATAAATTAATTGAACGAGGTTTGATTAATTTGTGATAATCTAAACTTACTTGTGCCTCTAAACTTAAAAAGTCTAAAATTTTTTCGACGGTTTTTTGTGGATCTTGACATAAATCTTCGTATTTTATAGAGAGGTAATCTTGCTCCAATAATGAGTCAATATTCTCTAGAAAATAGCTATGTGAGGTTAAGGACTGCTGTGTGGCTCTACGTACGCCTAAGTTAAAATATGGAGAATATAAAAGTTGATATAAATAGCGTTGAAAAGGATTTTGATATACTTTTCGATACCACTTAGCAATTAAAGAAGTATAGGGATTCCAGGAAGCAAGTAAAGTGCGTACAGCCTTGATTTTAGAGTTAATAACATGAATAGGATGACGATGGATAAAAATAAATTTAGCATGGGGGATAATTTCCTTGACATACATAAATTGTGGAAAGTCCCAAGGATTTTTTAGTAATAGAGGTTTGTTTGAATCGGATATTAATTGTATTTTTTGACATAACTGTTGAAAAATGGGTAAATTTTTAGGGGTAATATATGACTCATCATCAACAATATTTTTGAGAATAAAACCATATTCTTCGGGTAATTCTGGTGTGACCATAACATTATCAATAGAGCGATCGCTAATACCAAGAGAGCGAAACTGTTCTGCTAATTCTTCAATCTTCTGGGTTTCAGTATGATTAAAATGATTAGATAAAATCTCATTATATTTGATAATATGATAAGCTTTCACATAGTTAAAACACTCTGTCGACACCAAAGTTTTATATAATAAAGTCGTTCCTGAGCGATGATCTCCTAAGATAAAAATAGGACTAAAATCTACTTTTGATAGTAAATTTAGATAAGTTTGATCGGCAATAGTCTGATCATTTTTAGATGGCATATTCTTGATTGATTTTATTGATATTGTTCGGACAAGACAGGTTTTCCAGTAGCAATAACCTTTTCGATAATATCAACGGCTCGACTCACCCCACCAGATTTTTTAATGGCTGCTTGTAACCGCAAAGCATTCTCTTTGTAAGAATCTTCGGTTAACACCTTTTCAATAGCCGTTCGCAGTTTAGAAACACTGACACTTTTCATTGGTATCGCTTCACCACAGCCTGCCCAAACGATGCGCGAGGCGACTCCTGGTTGATCATTAGCAATAGGAATGGCAACCATAGGTACACCATTGTTGAGACATTCTAAGGTGGTATTCATCCCTGCATGGGTAATGGTTAAAGTCGCTTTTTGTAACAATTCCAACTGGGGTGCATATTCCACCACCAAGGGGGAACCAGCAAGGGATGGTAAAGACTCAGGTTTAGCCGAACCCCCCAAAGAAATGACTAATTGAACATCTAAATCTGCACAAGCTTCTGCTATCTGTTGAAAAACCTGAATCAAACGATTTTGGATGGTTCCTAAAGAGGCATAAATTAAGGGTTGTCCGGTCAATTTTTCATAGGGAAAATCAGCTACATCTCGACCGACCGAACTGTGATAAGGCCCCGTAAAATGAAACCACGGAGGTAATTCTTTTCTGGGAAATTCTAATGCTGCTGGTTGTTGACTGATTTGAACTAATTGAGAATAGAATTCATTGGGATGAGATAGAGGAGATAAGTTCCATTGCTGCCGGTACTCATTAATTATTTCTAAGATGGGTTTAACCAGTCGACCTCGTATCTGATAACCTAATCCATTACGCAGTTGTCCCAACCAAGAGGGATTATAGTTCCAGTTACTAAAATAGGGCGGAATCGTTGCTTCTCGATTCAAGACCACAGCGCTACAAATGGTAATAAAGGGAATACCGAGAAAATCCGCTACTGTACCCCCGCCAAGGGAAACTTGGTCCACTAATAAAGCTTCTACACCCACTTCTTTCATGACTTTGGGTGCATCCCGTAATACCACCTTTATATCATTTTTGACCCAATTAATCGTATATTTATAGGCTTCAAGATTACTGAGTTTACCCAACTCAGTTAATTTTTCTTTCATGATTCCTAGGGGATAGTCATATTCTCCAATGGCCTGAAATTCTAAGCCAGATGCTAACGCTTTTGATTCCACATCCAGTATATTGACCGCAGTGACACGATGACCCCGCTTTTGTAGTTCTTTGCCCAAGGGAAACATGGTATTCAGATGGCCAGTGGATGGCGGACAAATTAGCCCATAGTGAGTCATGATGATTGAAACCTCAAGAAATTATGATTTAAGTAATCGATAAAAGCCAGAAACAACAAGTTATTCTTCTAATTTTTTCTGTAACCGTTTCAAGGTTTGATACATCTCTGGTAGCTTTTTATAAATAGCAGACGCTTTCAAATATAACTTATTAGGAACCGCAGGACTACTGGAAACAATTTCCCCGGCGGCCACATCACTAGGGATACCGGTTTGTGCCGTGGCGATCGCACCATCTCCTATTTTCGCTTGGTTCGCTATCCCCACTTGTCCCGCTAAAATTACCCGTTTACCCAAGGTAACACCCCCCGCTAACCCCACTTGAGAAGCCATGACGCAATTTTCCCCAATTTGGCAGTTATGGGCGATATGCACTAAATTATCCATCTTGGTATTACGGCCAATACGAGTGGTTCCCACCGCCGGGCGATCGATGGCACTGTTACAACCGATTTCTACCCCATCCTCTAAGATGACGTAACCAGACTGTTCCATCTTAAACCAACCTTCGCGGGTCGGTACAAAGCCAAACCCTTCAGCCCCGATAACAGCCCCGCTATGGATGACGCAATCGTTACCAATGTGGGCCCGTTCGTGGATGGTACAATTAGCATGGAGTACAGTGCGATCGCCAATAATAACATCGGGATAAATGACCACATTCCCCTGAATACAAGCATGATCGCCAATTGTAACCCCCTGTTGAATAACGACATGAGGCCCAACATAAACATCTTTACCAAGGGTAGCATTGGGAGCGATGACGGCGGTTTCATGAATACCTGGGGAGGGTTGAAAAGGAGTATAAAATAATTTGATAGCGTGAGCGAAGGTTAAACGGGGTTCTGGGGTGCTTAACCAGGCGATACCGTTTTGGTTTGCTTCTTGCTGTAAACCCTCGTCACGGGGCAAAATCAAGGCACTGGCCTTCGTTTTGGACACCATTGTAGCAAACTTAGGACCCTCGATATAACTTAACTGTTGCGCCTCTGCTTCACTAACAGCAGCCACCCCTGTAATTTCAGGGTTATTATGTTTATCGGTCGTTAAACTGTATTCAGTGACTAAGGGGCTAAGTTTTTCAACAATTTCTTGAAATTTCATCTTAAATAGTAATCATTCATATTATTAACTAATAGACGTAACGACCGGTTATACTGTTGCCAAAATCCAGAACTAAGAAATTAAGATTTGGGAGACCATACAGAGACAACCTTTTTTTGATCAGGATTATACTTTCCATAAAAGCTATGGTAAGGATTAAACACTTCCCCGACTTGATGGTAGTCTCTGGGAAAGTTAATACCATTCTCTTTTAAACAGGTGAGAAATTGAGGATTAATTGAGTCTATTTTGTTATTAATTAGGAGAATGGCTTTTGACTTATCTGTTTGTGAGTTAGTTAAGGCAAAACAATTACGACTGGGAGAATCATAAGGAGGTCCAAAATACCAAGGTATTCCCGGTGAAATTCCCCCAAAAATATAAACAATGCCAGGCATATCATAAAGGCCTATAATTGGCGTTCCTTTTTGAAAATTAGTTTTTTCTATTAATGTATTAAGTTCTTCTAAAAATCTCTTAGTTTTTGGATCAAACTTTAGTGATTGTACTGGCAATAAATCTAAATTAGTTGTTTTAGTTTGTTGTAAGAGATTGCCAACAATTCGGTAAGGTTTATAAACATATCGATGAGTGATAGAGAGAGAAAGGGATAAAATTAGACTAAGGACAAATAACCAGATTAAGGGTTTAGCTTTACCGTTGTTATTGATTTTATTCAATAATAATGCTATCAATGCCAGCCACGGAACAGCATTTCTTGCTGCAAGACTAAACAAACCTGTATTCGTTCCGACGGAAGCAACAAAAGGTAGAAAAAAGAGAAAAATACAAATCGATAGGAATTGATATATTTTGTCTTGTTGCTCATTTAAAAGTCTTAAATTTATTTGCTCTTCAAAAATAGCGACGAGTATGACTAACAAAAAGAGCATTGATACCAACAAATAGGTTGACAAAAACTGAATATTGGTTGGAGGAAACAATTTTAAATGGTAAAACTGATAAATAAGATTGCTAACAAATAAGAACAGCAATATTCCAAATAAGTAACGATGCTTTTTATTGTTTAAATAGTCTGTAGAAAAATAAATTAGAGATAACAAAAAAGCACTTAAATAGACCCATGAAAAATCATAAATTTTCTGTATTAAATTACGAGAATCATTCCAATAATTACTTAATATTGATGTCGATGAGTGGGATTCTCCCGTTGAGTTAAAGAGATTATCTATCAATAATGTGACATACTCAGAAAAATTTTGGAACAAACCAAAATAAAATAAAAACCCTAGTAAACCTCCCAAAAATAAGCAACTATAAATCCGCAGATAGTATAGCCAATGAGTCAATCGTTTATATAGTAATAAAACAACTGATAATAAAGCAAAAAAAGTAACGGCTGAAGGAGGTTTAATCAAAAATTGAAAAGCCAATAAAAATCCAACAGCTAACCATGATATATTAAACCTTAATGAGTTTATCTTTTGGGGTTCCTCTTGGCTAATGGTGAAAAGAATTAAACTAGCTTGTCCTAAATTAGTAAAGTTATTGAGGGTATTATAAGACACACTACGGTAAAGATAGTAATCTAAAAGAAAACTACCAAAAACCATAAACAATAAAATAAAGTTACGATTGAAACTAATATTTTTTACGCCATAAAACTTAGAAAACCAATGCCAGAAACCCAAAGCAAATATAGTCGATGAAATCAATGTTATTATTAAGGCTATCAATCGATAGGTAATAATATTAGGATTCATCCAGCTAAATAACTTTTCACCAATGATATGAAATGAAGTAATAACCTCTAATTTCTCCTGCAAAGATTGAAATCCTAATAGACAATAACCTTCATCGGTAATATCAAAGCCTTTATCCAGTCCCCAGAGATATAATCCCAGAAGGAAAATGACAGCCAATAGAAGAACCAACTGAGTTATCTTTTCTATCAAGGTTGAGCTAGTAATTTTTTTAAGCATAGTAATTTTCGATTCACTGTTATTCAAGTAGGAGAAATAAGCCTCAATTTATGGTATGCTGTTATAATTATGAGAAAAATTTATAGACTGTTTCAATAACTTTCATAACCCTATCTTCCGTCATACTAACCCATAGAGGGAGACGTAATAGACGTTCACTCAACTCAACTGTTATGGATAAATTACCATCAACTCGACCATACTTAATTCCTGCGGGAGAAGAATGTAGAGGGACATAATGAAAAACCGAATAAATTCCGTATTGTTTTAATGTGTTTATTAGGCTTGTACGGCTATCCAAATCTGGTACTAATAAATAGTACATATGGGCATTATGTTGACATTGAGCAGGAATAATGGGACGATGAACCTGACCCTGTACTTCTAAGTCTGCAAAAGCTTGATGATATGTTTCCCAAATTTCTAAGCGTTTTTGAGTAATGGTATCGGCTGCTTCTAGTTGCGCCCACAAAAAGGCCGCATTGACTTCGCTCGGAAGATAGGAAGAACCGATATCAACCCAAGTATACTTATCCACTTGTCCTCGAAAAAATTGACTGCGGTTGGTCCCTTTTTCCCAAATAATTTCGGCACGCTCCATTAACTCAGGTTGGTTAACTAATAAGGCGCCACCTTCACCACAAATAACATTTTTGGTTTCGTGAAAACTGATAGTTCCTAAATGGCCTAAACTACCTAATGGTTGATTTTGATAGCTTGACATGACCCCTTGAGCCGCATCTTCAATCACTAATAGGTTGTAATCTTCGGCAATGTCTTTAATTTTTGCCATCTCACAGCCTACCCCTGCATAATGAACTGGCACGATGGCTTTCGTTTTAGGAGTAATCGCCGCTTCAATTTTAGACTCATCGAGGTTAAGGGTGTCGGGGCGAATATCAACAAAGACAGGAATAGCACCCCGTAAGACAAAAGCATTAGCCGTAGAAACAAAAGTATACGAAGGCATAATGACTTCATCTCCTGGCTGAATATCAGCTAAAATAGCAGCCATTTCCAATGCTGCTGTACAGGAATGGGTTAGCAATGATTTCTGACAACCAATATTTGACTCGAACCAAGTTTGACACTTTTTGGTAAATTCACCATTACCAGACAGATGACCATTAGTAATAGCTTGTTTGATGTAATCAAATTCTTTTCCAGTGGCAAAGGGTTTATTAAAAGGGATGTTATTCATGGGTGCATTGATTGATTTAGTATAGTAAAAATTGGTTTATCCTTTATAAATATTTTATGATTATAATTTCCTTGCCACTAAAAGAAGTGAACCACCAGCAGGAAAAGAAACCCCCAATTTAATCATAGTGCGCTCTAACGTAAGCAATTGTTCCAAAATAGCGTTGAGCCATCCACTCATTTTCAATTCAGACATAATACTATAATTTTGGTTAGGTCGTTTTTGAGATAAACGAGAGACAAGCATTAAGGGAAGCAATAAAGAAACAAAAGATGTTATCCTTAGCACTTTAAATCCAGCATTTTCCACCTTAATTTTTAATTCCTGCCCGCGATATCGACGGACATGGTGGGCAAAATCATCTGCCTGACTCCAAAGCCAAGGATGTTGAGGAACCGTGAGAATGATGCCACCTCCTTTGGTTGTTGCTCGATATATTGCACCGAGAACCTCTCTATCTTCTTTAATATGCTCCAAAACATCAAACAACCCAATCACATTAAACTCGTTTTCAAAAGGAATTTTTCGGGCATCCATTTGAAATAACTCAGTTCTTGATAAACGTTGAGAAGCAAAACTTAACCCATCTATAAAGATTTCGCTCCCACATAAAGTAAGTTTAGGAAATGCTCGTTCTATTCCTTGTAATACGAATCCAGTTCCACAACCAATTTCTAAGAAATTTATTGCTTTTGGAAAGTAATGTTTAAACGCCCAGATAATTAGACGATTACGGGAACGAAACCAAAAATTTTTTGCCTCCAGAGGAGCAAGTTGAGGAAATAAATCAGCTTCAAATCCATCATTTGTTTCTGCTAATTCAGGAGCAAAAGCTATGTAGTTATCAATAGTTTTAGGAACATAGCCACAAACTGGACATCTCCATTCTGAATTAATAAACTGTTGATTACAAGAATTGCAAATTTTCATGGCTAATTTTAGACCTCTCTTAATAGTCAATGGTAAATATCTAGAGGACTCTAGAGTGTAATTTTTCTCTAACCCTATCAAAAATAACCCTAGATTGATCTTCTTTTCGGGCTGAAATTATTTGAATCATTCCTTGACCACATATAATTTCCGGCATTCCTTGGTTTAGGTTCCATATTTTGCCAGGATGACGATCTTCAAAATATTTATCTTGAATAACAGTAACCTCATCTATATAAATAATTTCTGATTGATAAATGGTTCTTGCGGATTGATAAGGCCATCCTAGCGCAAAAACAAATCTAGAGATTTTTTTTGCATCCCACTTCCAATCGATATAATAATCATTTTCGTTACGCCAGATACTATAAGTTGCTTTTGATTCATCCTGGGCAACTGATGTGAGTTTTCCCTGATTAGTTTTAGCTATAATGCTATTGGCTACTTCTGCATAAGCTTTGGCAAGACGCAAATAAGCCTCTTTAATTTTGATTGGATGTTCAATTTCTATACTTTTTTGTTCATAAATTTCTCCAGTATCTACAGAATTAGACGCTTTTAATGCAGTCACTCCAATGGTTCTTTCTCCTTTAATTAAAGCAGTAACCGTTGGAGAAAATCCCCTAAACTTAGGTAAAAGTGAGTCATGAAAAATAATTAATTTTTCATCAATACTGGGTAGAATATACTGCCATCCAACGACAAAAATCAGATCAGCTAATGCCCACATTTCCTTATTACAGTTTTGGCGTTTGATAAGAGTATAATTTTCTTTTAAACAAAGGGACTTAATCTCCTCTGAAAAACCATATATATCTCCTTTACTTTTATAGGAACATACCCATGCTATCTGATGATCCAGGTGTATATTTTTTAAAAAATTGAGTCCTTTATATCCAGCAATGAATAAACCTATTTTCATCAAATTAACCTCATTGAATTGGGTATCTTAACTTATGTTTGCTAACGATTACTTCTTGCTTAGTTTTTCTAAAACACCGGCTGTACAATTCGTCGTATATTCTCGAACTAAATATAAGGGTCTTTTTTTGGTTTCATCAAAGGTTTTGCCTAAGTAAATGCCTAAAATTCCTAAAATACAAATAATAATACCTCCTAGAAAGTATAAAGAAACAATAAGACTACTCCATCCAGTGACCACTGAACCATAAATTAAGGCTTTTAAAAATAAATAAATCCCAGCAACAAAAGCCAGAAAAGAGATGAAAAAACCGAGTTTAATTGACAATCTTAAGGGTTTATCAGAATAGGCGATGATGGTATCGGTTGCCAATTTTTTAAGCTTACGAAATGTATAAGAACTTTTTCCAGCAAATCGTTCTTGATGTTGCACATTGATACTAGCGGTGGGAAAGCCCATCCAATCTACTAAACCGCCAAAAAATCTGAGTTGTTCCCGCATCAATAGAAAGCTATCTACAACTTTTCTAGAAATAATCCGAAAATTACCCACTTCTGCATCATAATTAAGTTCAGCAAGATAATTAAAAGTTTTGTAAAAAAGCAAGGACGTAAAACGTTTAAGAAAGGGATCTTTTCGCTTACCCCGTCTCGCTAAAACCACATCGTATCCCTCTTGTGCTTTAGCATAAAGGCGAGGAATCTCTTCGGGAGCATCTTGTAGATCGCAGTCCATAACCACTACCCAATCACCATTACAATGATCTAAACCGGCGGTGATCCCATAATGTTGACCAAAGTTGCGACTAAACTGAATTCCTTTCACCCGTGGATCTTTCTGGGCAAGTTCCACAATAAGATCCCAAGAGCGATCGCCCCCACAATCTTCGACTAAAATAATTTCAAAATCTTCAGAGATAGTCTCTAAGGAAGTCTTTAAACGAGAATAGAGTTCATCTAGACAGTTTTCAGCTTTATAGACAGGAATGACCACGGAAAGATGAGACATGATCGATGCTTAAAAAATTTTTCCTCATCTTATCCCAACTTGCTCAAAGATCAAAGAGAAATCATCATACTTGACAAAAATTGGTTTGTGTGGGGTTAGAGGAGCGATCGCTAATTTCCCCCTAGTCAATGAATATTATAAAAACCCCTATCGATTTAGATAAGTAAGTGGGCATAATTAAACATTAAACATTTGTAGGGTGAGCAATGCCCACCCTACAGTTTTTAATTAAACTTTCAATACTAAACGATACCGAGGTTGACCATTTTTAAGTTTATCCATTGCTTGATTAACTTGTTCTATAGGAAAAACTTCGATCATGGGTTCAATCTGATGAAGTTGGACAAATTCTAACATTTTACCAATGGTGTGAGGACTTCCTAAAGGACTTGCTGATACGGTTTTTTGTCCTAAGATTAAAGGAAAAATAGCCACCGAAAGAGGATTAGGTGTAACTCCAACAAAATGCAATTTTCCTTTGGGACGTAACGCATTAATATAACCATTCCAGTCGAGATCAGCGTTAACCGTTGAAATAATAAAATCAAAGGAATTTGCTACTTTTTTTAGAGCATCTTTTTCACGGGAATTAATAAAATGATCGGCACCTAATTTTCTTGCTTCTTCTTCTTTTTCGGGACTTCCTGAAAAAGCGGTGACTTCACACCCCCAAGCATCGAGAAATTGTAGGGCCATATGTCCTAAACCCCCGATACCAATCACACCCACTTTATCGGTAGATTTAATACCACTTTGGATGATAGGATTAAAGACAGTAATACCTCCACAAAATAGGGGACCAGCACTTTCTAAATTGATGTCTGAAGGTAAAGGAATGACCCAACTATAATGGGCCCTAACTTTATCAGCAAATCCCCCAAAACGACCGACAATGGTACTTTCTGCATCGGGACAAAGATTATGATCCCCTTCCATACACCACTCACAACTCATACAAGAACCAGAAAACCAGCCTAACCCCACTTTTTGCCCCACAGAAACGGTTTTTACTCCCTTTCCTACTGCATTGACGGTTCCCACCACTTCATGACCCGGAACCAGGGGATATTCGCTCATTTCCCACTCATTGTCTAGCATACTTAGATCACTATGACAAATTCCACAATATTCAACATTAATTTCTACAGTTTCGTCGCCTAATTTCCCAGGATCGTATTCAAAAGGCTTCAATTCTTCTCCTTTTTCGTGGGCTGCATAAGCTTTAATCATGATAATCTTTATAGTAACTTTACGATATATTATATCAAATTCAGTCTCTCTTGAAGAACTGTTAAACTAATAAAGATAAAAATTAAAATTCAGACATAAAAAATATGCCAACTTGGTCACAAGCGATCGCAAAACCAGCCACAGAATTTCCTTTACAACCTTTATCTATATTATCAGGAGAAATTCCCGATGGACTAAGAGGAACGTTATACCGTAATGGACCAGCAAGACTAGAAAGAGGAAGTCAAAAAGTCGGTCATTGGTTTGATGGAGATGGGGCAATTTTAGCCATTTATTTAACAGAAGAAGGGGCAGAAGCGACCTATCGTTATGTGCAAACAAAAGGATATCAAAACGAAGCCGAAGCCAATCAGTTTTTATATCCGAATTATGGTATGACTGTCCCCGGACCCTTTTGGAAGACTTGGGGAAAAGAGGTTAAAAACGCTGCCAACACCTCTGTTTTAGCCTTGCCTGAAAAATTACTGGCCTTGTGGGAAGGGGGAAACCCTTACGCTTTAGACTTAGATGATTTAGAAACCCAAGGTTTAGATAATCTCGCAAATTTAACCGAAAAACAACCCTTTTCAGCACACCCAAAAATTGATCCAAAAACAGGCAATATTTATAATTTTGGTATTAGTTTAGGAGCAAAAGTAACCTTACATCTTTATACAAGTGATGCTACAGGGAAAGTTATTCAAAAATCAGATTATTCCTTAGAAGGTTTACGGTTAGTCCATGATTTTGCTTTAGCTGGCTCATACATTGTCTTTTTTGTTCCTCCTATTCGTGTAAAATTATTACCCACTGCATTAGGATTATCTAGTTTAAGTGAAGCAATGGAATGGAAACCGAAACTAGGGACAGACATTTTAATTTTTGATCGAGATAGTTTATCCTTGGTTAGTAAAGGAAAAGCTAACCCTTGGTTTCAATGGCATTATAGTAATGGTTATGTCAATCAAGCGGGTAATATTATTATTGAATATGTCCGTTATACTGACTTTGCCACTAATCAGAACTTAAAAGAAGTTGCTACAGGAAACATTAAAACCCCCGCGAAAGGAACCCTTTGGGAAGTAGAAATTGACCCGAAAACGGCTAAAGTCATCCGTGAAGAACAATTATTAGATAGAGGGTCAGATTTTCCCATTGTTCCTAGTCATCAAACTGGACAAAATTGGCGTTATACTTATCTATCCGTGCATCGAGATAACGCAGATTTATCCCAAGAAATTTTTGGCGCGATCGCTCGTTATGATCGAAAATTAAAGAAAATAACCGTAGCAGATATGGGAGAGAATCGATATCCCTCAGAACCGATTTTTGTTCCCAATCATCCCAACTCAGAACAAGGATGGGTGTTAACCGTTGTTTACGATGGCCATAATCATCATTCTGAACTGAGAATTTATGATAGTGAAGGGTTAGAAAATAGTCCGTTATGTCGTTTAGGATTACCTAATGTTATTCCAATGGGATTTCATGGTATTTGGAAACAAGGATAATTAATCTTTAAGGGACTAATAATTTTTCTCCTGTTCTTCCCGTTAGTAACCAAAGAAAAGATCGTCCCCCATCCCTAACAATTTTTTCAATGGGTTCGGGGGAATCATCAGACGGAACTGACAGCGGTTTAAGGACAATTCCTTGGGTTCCAAAGACAATTTCTCCGATAATTCTGGCACGATTCATGTGATTATCGGAGGTAATCAAATAAACACTATCGATCCCTTGTGCTTTCAATTCCTTAACCAAACTGGTAAAATTAGTCACCGTATCCTTCGCTTGATAATCAAGGTGAAGGCGATGCTGACTCACCCCTGCATTGGTAAAAATTTCACTCACATAATGTTGAGGACTTCCCGAAGACACCCAAATGGGTAAATCAGGGTGTTCAAGGGCTAATTTAGCGGCAAACCGTTCTCGATCTTCATGGCCTCCCAACACAAAAATAGCTTCGGGTTGCACAAAATAATTCTGTAACTGTTTATAACCCAACCATAACCCTAAACTAGCTAGACAAAGAAGCGGAAAAAGGCGTTTTTTAGGTTTTCGACGGGGAACAACTTTCACTTCTGGTTTGGAAGAACGGATTTTGAGAAACATAAATTATGATACTCATACCAACGTCTTGATGAGTCTGTGCTAAAAGGTTATAAGAGGGTTATATCTATCATCTTGGTTATCCTAACAATAATGCTAAAGATAGAATCAATTACTTATGGTTTAGCACATATCAATATAAGTGACGTATCCGAAATTATTATGCTCCCTTAATTAAAAATTTAACTGCTATATGCTTGCCATATCCGCATTAATACCAAATCCGATTCTTAAACCTATCTTATCTTCTAGAAGAGGCAGGAGGCAGGAGGCAGAAGGCAGGAGGGTTTTCAAGCTTTAAGGTATCAATTTAAAAAGGGGGTATCTAAACCGGATTTGGTATAAAGTAGAGACGTAGCAGGCAACGTCTCTACAAATTATATATTTATTGAGCGACTTTTTCTTTTACCGATTCAAACTGTGATTTAGTCGCACCGCAAACGGGACAAGACCAATCATCAGGAATTTCCTCAAATGGGGTTCCAGGTTTAATTCCAGAGTCGGGATCTCCTTTTTCGGGATCGTAGATATAACCACAGACTGTGCATTCGTATTTTTGCATAATTGTTTATCCTCCAATTGTTTTATCAGGTTAGAGGGGAGTTGTCTCCCCAAGCATTTAATCAGACTAAAGCTGGTTCTTTTTCTTTCTTCCAGACACCGTTCTCGTCTTCGGTGTAAGCTTCTTTTACTGCTTCCCAAGCAGCTTGTTCGGCCTTCATTTCGTCCTCAGTTTCATCGTACACAGCGTTGTAGCGTTCAATAAATGTTTGTTGCGCTTCTTCCGATAAATGGGCCTTAACTTCGATCGCTAAATCTTCTACACTCTCACAACGTCCGGGACAGGGATGAGGTAAGGTAGCATCGGCGAGATGGATTTCTTGTCCTTCTGCGCTTTCCATTAACAGAATGAACTCACCTGAGCGATCAGCAGGAACCTCAGCCATAACGATGAATTCCCCTGCTTTGAGACGGGTTTCGTAGATGGTTGCCTTATCTTCAGGCATTCCCCAAGTTGATAACACTGAGGCTAAACCAGCACCGGCACCACCAGCGATCGCACCTGTAGCCGCACCGAGTAATAAGGAACTCAACGGACCGGCTGCCACAACAGAACCCACAAAAGGGATAAACAAGACACCCACACCGGTTAGTAAACTGAGGAGAGAACCAAAGAGAGAGCCGAAAATTGCCCCACTACGCAGTCCACCCAGAATTACGTCTTTTTTGGTTGGTAACAAAGCCACTAAGTAGGTAGGCAAAAATAGTTGTAAAATGGGCTAGCGGAGTACGAGGAGGAATATTTAGATTTTGCCTGCCCCCTTAAAAGTGCATTTGAGTGAAGTCGAAGACAGAGAACTGTTAGAGTTCCAGAAAATCCCGGAAATACCTCCAAGAGTCAGAGAAAGAGCCGAAATAATTCGACTCAATCATTATGGATGGTCTGTAGCGGCGATCGCCAAATATAAAAATAAGTCCCCTCACAGTGTCAGAAACAGTCTTCACCGTTGGTCAGACCAAGGTTTTGAGGGATTATGGGAAAAAAGTGGTAGAGGAAGAAAGCCGAAGTGGAAAGAAGAAGATATTAGGCATATAGAGAATTGCCTTGAAAACGATGAAAGAACCTATAATGCAGCCCAATTAGCTAAAAAACTTTTACTTGAAACAGGAGTCAATCTTAGCAGCGATCGCTTAAGAAAACTTCTTAAAAAAAGGGGTGGTGTTGGAAAAGGACAAGGTATCAACAACCAAACATGGATAATCCAAAGCAAAAAGAAGCTAAAAAAGCAGATTTAGATTGGTTACTATTGGCCCATAGTGCAGGAGAAATTTGTCTAAAATTTCTGGATGAATCTGGTTTTTGCTTATGGAGTCCCATCAGTTACAGCTACGCAAGAACGGGAGAACAGAAAGTTTTAGAACAGACGAAAAAACGAGGAAAACGTTTAAATATATTGGGACTTTATTCTGTCGGAGTAAGTTTTGATTATGGATTAAAATTAGGGTCTTTTCGAGGAGAAACATATCTTAAACTACTCCAATGGCAAGCAGAACAAGCAGCTTGGAGATTGGCTAAGACGGGACAAATCACAGTGATTGTACAGGATAATCATCCTATACACATGAGCAAAAAGGTCAAAGAATATCATGCAGACTGGCAAGCAAAAGGCTTATTTCTTTTTCAACTGCCAAAGTATTCATCTGAAATGAATTTGATCGAAACTGAATGGCATCAAATCAAAACACATGAACTGGCTGGTCGGATTTTTGAAGATGAATATGATTTAGCGATCGCCGTTATCGATGGGATCGAAGCTCGCGCTCAAAAAGGAAAATATCACACTGAACGTTTTCTATTTAATTCTGCCTAGCTACTTATCATGATCTTTTAAATTTAAAGAACAGTCCATCAAAAAAAGTGCTGTTGTTTCTTCTCCTGTCTTGATTAAATATTTTACTGCATCAGCGATCCACTGTTCTTCAATTTCCATAAGAATATCCCTATTTTTAAATTTCTTATAATTATATATTATCGAATAGTTCTAGGGTCAATAGGTGTAATTTCGGAATATTTACGAAATAATTTATAATATTTTATCTTCTCTAGTATAAATATTTTCTCGACTAATCGCTTCATCTGATAAAGGTTGAATACTAACATCAACAGAACGATTAATAAACTTATTTAACTTTTCTTCCCATGCTTCATATTCTAAAGCTTCTGATTGCTGTTTATCTTTATTTTCTAAGCTTTCTTGAATTAAAAGAGAAATGTATTTTTCAACAGATAAACCTTTTAACTTAGCTTCTTGTTGTATTTTATTTTCTAATTCTGGATAAAGTTTTAGGGTGATCATAGTTATACAGTGACTCAATTTTATTTTAATTATATCAATAATACAGGATGATTAAGTTTGCGAGAAGCATAAACAAAAACTGCTTGTAAATCTTCTGTTTCAAGATCAGGCATTTCTGCTAATATTTCCTCAGAAGATAACCCAGATGCAAACAAATCTAACACATCTGACACCCTAATTCTCATCCCTCGAATACAGGGACGACCCCCACATTGTTTAGGATTAATGGTAATTCTTTCTAATAATTCAGGCATTTCATTAACATCCTATTTATCATAACGTTGATCGCTTCAATATCAATTTATTCACTGATAACTTTTTTATGCTTGAGACGATATTGAGTTAAAGGACTTTTATTAATATCCTCCTCAATTTTAGCAATTAATTCATCTAACTGTTCATTCAAAACATCAAATTGTTGGCAATTTTCTTGTAATTTTTCTGCCATACGTTCAAACTTTTCTGAATTAGAGGACTGTATCATAGTAAACCAACATCTCCTTTAGACTCGATAATAGTAGCTTGTGACGCAGCTAGATTAGCTTCTGCTTGCTCTATACTCTTCTCTAACAATTGTAATGTATTAACATCTGCATTGGGTTGAGCTTCAGCAATACGTAACATTAAAGTTTGTATACGAGTATAAGCATTTCTGAGACGTTCAGTAATATTGTCTAATGCTTCCAGTGCTGTTATGGTTTCTTCTGTTTCCCCAAATTGTTCTACTATCTTATATTCTAAGTCTTTCGCTTGATCCAGAACAATTAAAAGCTGTTTTTGTAACCCTAAAACCCTTGTCAATATTTCATCAGAAATTTTGGCCATATTAGTTATGTGTTTAAATTAATCTTTATAAACTTGTGTCAATTTCATCAAACATTATAACATTGTATAGAATATAGTAAAGATGAGATTAGTAAGAAAATATGAATACTGATGTTGCTTTATGGAAAGTGTTGGTTAATATGCCAGAAAACCTAAAAATTGAACTATTACATTATGCAGAATATTTATTGCAAAAGCATCCAAATATTAAACAAAACAGGGAAGAAAAAGAAACTAATCATGGTTATGGTAGTTGGAAAGGACAAATTATGATGTCCGATGATTTTGATGAACCCTTAGAAGACTTACAAGAGTATATGTAATATGAAATTTCTTCTAGATACTCATACTTTTCTTTGGTACTTATCAGGTGACTCTCAGTTAAGTCTTCTTGCGAAAGAAACGATTGAGAATAAAGAAAACCTATATTTTAGTACAGTGAGTCTTTGGGAAATTGCTATTAAAATTAATATGGTTAAACTAACAATTAATCGATCTCTTAAAGATTTAATTACAGAATTAAATTATATGGATATTTACATTTTGCCTATTAATGTTCAAGATATTGAAATGTATCCCAATCTAACTTTATTACAAAATCATCGTGATCCCTTTGATCGGATGTTGATTACTCAAGCTATGAATAGACAGCTTATCATAGTAACCAAAGATAGTAAATTTGATGCTTATGGAATCAATAGATTATGGTAAAAATAGGTAATATCAATAGTTAGCCTAATGCACACTACTTAATATTGTATAATGGTCTTAAGACTCTGAAGAGGACTAATTAGTTTATGAAGTCTATAACCACTGATAAAGTTTGTTGGACAATTGCAGATTTAGAGGGATTACCTGATAATAGCAATCGTTATGAAATCATTGATGGAGAATTATTTGTGACTCGCGCACCTCATTTAGATCATCAAGATATTGCTGGTAATATATATGCAGAGTTAAGAAATTGGTCACGAAAAAAACAGCTAGGAAAAGCTTTTATGACTCCAGGAATTATATTTTCTGAAACCGATGCAGTGATTCCTGATGTTATTTGGATTAGTTATGAAAAGTTAAATCAATTTACTGATGAATCTGGACATCTTACTGTTGCATCTGAATTAATTATAGAAGTTTTATCTACTTCTGAAAAAGATATTAAACGAGATCGTCAAACGAAGTTAAAATTATATTCAATTCATGGAGTTTGTGAATATTGGATTATCGATCGCCAACAACAATTAATAGAGGTTTATCGTCGTGAACAGGGTATCTTAACAAAGGGAATGACTTTATACAATGCGGATCAACTAACCAGTCCTTTATTACCTGATTTTTGTTGTAATATTAAGGATGTTTTTGAGAATTAATCGAAATAGAGAGGTTAAGTAAATGATACGAGATTTAAGTATTAAGAATTATCGTTGTTTTGAAGATTTTTGCGTTGATGGTTTAGCACAAGTTAACTTAATTGTTGGGGATAATAATACTGGTAAAACAAGCTTACTAGAAGCTATTTATATTTTATTGGATAAATCCTATTATTATAAATTCCATACCAAAACAACTACTTTAATTAATTTGTTAAAGTTAAGAAAAGAATTCCTATCTTTAATATCAGAAGACGAAACAGAATCAAAGATTATTAAGATATATCTTATTACACATCTTTTTAATAAAAATAACATAAATAAAACTATAGAGATTTTCTGTGACAATGATTTTTTTAGCAAAGTTCAAATAACAAATCTCAAACCAGAAAAATCAAAGTTTAAAAATATTCATTTATTGACCACAGATGATGAATATTTTAAAGTTAATTATGAATTCAAGAAATCGAATACAGAAAACAAAAATATTCGTGGACAAGCATTCTATGAAATTAATCAACAAGGAATTTATATACAGGAAACACCTGAAAATGCAAATACAACTCGTTTAAATGGTATTGACAGACTTATTATGTACACTCCTGATAGTATTTTTATGCCATTAAATTATGATTATCTTAATGATGTTGAGAAAAATTGGGACTTAATTCAACTGACTCCTAAAGAAGATAAAGTGATAGAAGCTTTACAAATTATCAACCCTAATATTGAAAGAATTGGCTTTACAGTTAGTCAATATACTAAACAAATTAGACTTAAAATCAAAGGAGAAGATCAACCAATTCCTTTAAGTAGTATGGGACAAGGAATGAATAGAATTTTAGGACTAATTACAACAGCAGTTATTCTTGAAAATGGAGTATTATTAATTGATGAAATAGAAACAGGATTACATTATAAAGCACAAACAGATATGTGGCGTTTACTGATAAAAACAGCACAAGAATTAAACGTACAAATCTTTGCCACTACCCATAGTTGGGACTGTATTTGTGCCTTTCAAGAAGCATTAGAAGACATAGAAGATCAATCAGTGGGTAACCTATTTAGACTAGATAATAAATACGGAAAACTGAGGGCAGTAGAATATAAAGCTGATGAAGTTTCTATTGCTGTTGATCAAGGAATTGAGGTACGTTAAATGGGAAAAAGAAAAACATCACGTCAACCTCATCCACAACAACTTTTAGTTGAAGGAGATAATGATAGGCACGTTATTTGGGCATATTGAAACATTAGAAATTAATCGTTATACTCAAGAAGATAGAGCAAAAGCTTTTATTAATACTTGGTTAGCCTGGCAAAAAAAACCAGGAATGCCAATGGGACAAGCAATAACAGCAAAAGTGTTAAGAAATAATCCAGCGATCGCGCAAACTTTTGTTAACTGGTTAAATCAACTGTATCAAGATTATGAATCCAACAATAATTAATAAAAGTAGAATAGTAAACGAACAAAAATTAATCTTACCCGGTTGCTATGATTGGCAAAATTTTAAAGGTATCAAAACCTTAATAGAACAACAACCAGGTGTCAAAATTTCCTATTTAGATGGAGTGATTGAATTCATGACGTTAGGAGAAGAACATGAAACAATTAAAAGTATCATTGCTATTTTATTAGGGATTTATTTTTGGCAAAAAGAAATTGAATTTACTCCCGTAGGAAGTGCAACCCGTGAATCAGAAGAAAAAGGTGTCTCTTTTGAACCCGACGAATCTTATTATATTGGAGAAAAAAAAGAGCATCCTGATTTAGCAATTGAAGTTAATATTACCAGTGGAAGTGTTAAAAAGTTAGAGAAATATAAACGGTTTAAAATTAAAGAGGTTTGGTTATGGCAAAATAATAAATTCTCACTTTATAGTTTACAAGATAACGAATATAAACAAATTTTTCAGAGTCAATTATTACCTGAATTGAATTTTAAGTTATTCGAGAATTGTGTTTTGATGTCTTCGCAACTTGAAGCAATCAAAATTTTTACTGATAGTATTCAAGAAAATAACAAAAAATAAATCACTTATTGTAAAATAGTAGCAGAAATCTAAATAGGAGTAACTTAGTTTATGACTTCTATAACCACTGAAAAAGTTTGTTGGATAATTGCAGATTTAGAGGGATTACCTGATAATAGCAATCGTTATGAAATAATTGATGGAGATTTATTTGTGACTCGTGCGCCTCATTTAGATCATCAAGATATTGCTGGAAATATATATGCAGAATTAAGAAATTGGTCACGAAAAAAACAACTAGGGAAAGCTTTTATGACTCCAGGAATTATCTTTTCCGAAACTGATGCAGTGATTCCTGATGTTATTTGGATTAGTTATGAAAAGTTAAATCAATTTACTGATGAATCTGGACATCTTACAGTTGCACCTGAATTAATCATAGAAGTTTTATCTACGTCTGAAAAAGACATTAAACGAGATAGACAAACTAAGTTAAAATTATATTCAATTCATGGAGTTTGTGAATATTGGATTATTGATCGTCAACAACAATTAATAGAAGTTTATCGTCGTGATCAAGGTATGTTAAAGAAAGTCATGACTTTGTATAATACTGATCAATTAACCAGTCCTGTATTACCTGATTTTTGTTGTAAGATTAAGGAAATTTTTGAGAATCAATAGAAATAGAGAGGTTAAGTAAATGATACGAGATTTAAACCATTAATAATTAGGTGGGCATTGTACCCACCCAACAATCATAAACTTAAGCTTCGTCTAACGCTGCAATACCAGGTAAAGTCTTCCCTTCAAGCAATTCTAAACTAGCCCCACCACCGGTAGAAATGTGGCTCATTTTCTCAGCAACCCCTACCTTTTCTACAGCAGCAACAGAGTCACCACCGCCGATAATAGTCGTGGTTCCGGTACCAGTTAATTCTGCTAACGTATTAGCGATCGCTTCAGTTCCCACCGCGAATTTATCAAATTCAAATACCCCCATTGGGCCATTCCAAATTACCGCTTTACACTCAGCTAAAGCATTCTTGAAGACTTCTACAGAGTCAGGTCCAATATCTAACCCCATCCAACCGTCTTCGATGTTATCAATACTGGTGGTTTTAGCATTAGCATCGGGGGCAAAATTATCCGCTAAAACCACATCGGTAGGTAGTAATAAGTCTACTCCTTTCTCTTTCGCTTTGGCTTCTAAAGACTTAGCTAATTCTAGCTTATCCTCTTCCACTAAAGACTTACCCACACTGAGGCCACGGGCTTTATAAAAGGTGAAAATCATGCCACCGCCGATGAGCAATTTATCGCATTTATCTAATAAAGTTTCAATCACACCAATTTTACTAGAAACCTTAGAACCGCCAATAATAGCAGCCAAAGGACGTTGAGGGTTTTCAATAGCAGCTTGTAGATATTGCAGTTCTTTTTCAATCAAATAACCAGCAACACTGGGACTTAAATGATGGGTTACCCCTTCAGTGGAAGCATGGGCGCGGTGGGCGGTTCCAAAGGCATCGTTAACGTATAAGTCTGCGTTGGCCGCTAACTGCTTAGCAAACTCAGGATCATTCGCTTCTTCTTCTGCATGGAAACGGAGATTTTCCAATAAAGCCACCTGACCATTTTCTAGCTTGCCAATGGCTGCAGCAACAGAATCACCCACACAGTCGTCACACATGGTAACGTCTTGTCCTAATAACTCCCCTAAACGGGCTGCAACGGGCTTTAAACTCATGGTTTCGACAACTTTACCCTTGGGACGGCCCATGTGGCTACAGAGGATAACTTTCGCCCCATTGGTGATTAATTCTTTGATGGTAGGGAGTGCTGCACGAATACGAGTATCATCGCTGATGGTTCCATTGTCCAAAGGAACGTTAAAATCAACCCTTACTAATACGCGCTTTCCGGCGAGATCCGCTTCTGATAAATTGGCAATCGTTTTCTTAGACACAGTCAATATCCTCCAATGATGGCTGAGTGATGCTTAAAAAAAGATTAAATCAGCTTGTGCTTAAATACAAGCACCCCAACCCCTGAGACAGTAAAATAGAGATGGGGGAAGGCGATCGCTTTGTTGCTGATTGTACCTGAATCGGTATCTAGGAGAAAGATAAGCTATGTTTAAAACAATTTTGTTCCCAGTCGATCAGAGTCGAGAAACCCGTGAAGCGGCCGAAACAGTGATTAATCTCGTCAAAACCTATGATAGTCGTTTAATCTTGTTATCGGTAGTAGAAAAAACCTCGGATGGCCAAGGCATTTCCCAAGGAGGAATTATGACTTCTACTGAGGCTGTTGCCCAGTTATTACAAGGGGGCCAAGCTTTATTTGCCAATCAAGGGATTGAAGCAGAAATTATTGAAAAGGAAGGAAAACCTCCATTTATCATTTGCGATGTGGCTGATGAAAAGAATGTCGAATTAATCATCATGGGATCACGAGGACTCGGTTTAACTACTGAAGGGGCTTCCGAAAGTGTCACCAATTTAGTGATTAATCTTGCTCCTTGTCCTATTTTGATTATTCCTTAAATGGGCTGAATTCGATTATCTCTTCCTTACTTTTTCCCTGTTGATTATACAGGGTTTTTTTATGTATGTACCCTGATTTTATTTAGGTAATATTTTAGAATAATACTTAGGGAAGTTTACTGATAATTTCCGTATTAATACGAGCAACTTTATCAAAAATTAATAATAAATACGGATAACTTCGTTATAAATACTGTTGCTATCTCAGTATATTTTCTCTTAGGGTAAATACGTAATGTCTCTGGGTATTTATCATGTTATCTAAACTCTTTGCCTTTAAAAGCAAGCCAAATCCTTCTTTAACTCAATCATCTCTCAAGATTAGTAATCATCTCAAACGATCTAAAGTAAATAATCTCGATTTATGGGAAGAAAAAGTAAGTCATCAACAAAGACAACAGTTAATTAATAAAGAATTTGGAAACTATATTATTAATGTTTTTTTAGATCGCAAACAGTGGACTTCTTTATATGTGATTGATTTTCTAAAAGTTAATTGGTCAGAAGAATATGATCTCAGAAGCAATCTCGAAAATCATCTCAAGAAAAGTAGAGAAATTCATAAAATAAATTTGAACCAAGTTTATTATAAAAAATCCTTGAATTTACAACCAACTCACCTATTATTGATGGTTAAAACTCAACAAAATAAGATTATAATCGCCCTTAGACAGAGTGAGAAACACATCGATTTATTAGTCAATAAACTTCAACCTAATCATCACCGTCTCCTCTTAGTTCGTTATCTAGGTTCTCCTGTTTCTTATCATCATCGTCCCGCTAATGATGTTGTTATTCCAGCCTCTTTCCAAAAAGTGGTTAAAGATATCATTAATTATGTTGACCTTAATTATAGTTTAGACAATCTAACTTTTAAAAAGTGGAAAAATTTAATGATTAATTTTCACGAGCTAAACGTAAAATTTAAAATTGATAAACATAGTCAACCTATCAGTATTATTAAACTGTTAACAACAGATTATAGTCATTTAAGTTATGATCAGATTATGGTTGAAAAAATTGATAAAAATCAATTAGAAAACAAAAATGCTCAAATTCCCCTATTTATTTTATTGCTGGCTTTATTTTGTTCTGAACCCTCAAGCACTAGAGTTTTTTCCTATAATTATTTGTTTTTGATTGATGTTAATAGTCAAAATCATTCTACATTGCTTAATAATCTTTCTTTCCCTAAACTCTTTTATCAGTTACTTGATGAATCCTTACATCCCCAACAATTTCAGAAATGCTTATCGATGATTTATAACCAAAGTTTTAAATATAAAGAGGAGAAAATCAATAAATTGTTATTTAAGTTTAGGGATCAATATTTTGCCAGCTAATACCAACCCTTAAAGTGACTAGAGACTTAACCTGTCATTGCGAGGGATGATATAAATAGTAATCTTTGATTGTTACTAAAAATTCCCCGAAGCAATCTTAAAACAACAACGAAGATTGCTTCATTTTTCCCTTGCTATTCCATTGATAATAATCTACGATTTTTTCAACTACCATCAAATAAACCTGCTTTTTCAAAAATATATTGAGGGGTCAACGTTAAATTAAGTAATACATCATCCCCTAAAATATCATTACCTTGTTTAGTTTCTGGGGGTGAGTCAGGATAAAAAATAGTGATTTTTTTAACCTGTGTATCAATTAACCAAACTCGATCAACCCCTGCTTTTAAATATGCTTCTGCTTTCTCACTCAAATCACTAAAAGATTGACCAGGGGAAATAACTTCAATGACTAAATCAGGAGGAATAGGACAAGCATCATCCTCTAAAATAATCTTGCCTAATTTCTCAAAAGAAATATATAATAAATCAGGAATAGGACACCAATCTTTACCCTCTCTTTTTAAACGCACTGCCCATTCTATACCCACTTCTCCCCTATTTTCACTCCAATCATCAAAAAGTAAAAATAATTGGCCTTGAACACGGGAATGAGAACGTTTTGGTGACATTTTTTGTGTTAATTTTCCATTAAAAAATTCATAATTTTCGTTAGCTAAAGCAGAAGAGAGAAACTCATCTAAAGTTAGGGTTGTTTTGGTTAAAGATTGCATAATAGTAATGTTCAGAAATTGTTGATCAACCAGAAACTAAGTAGGGTGGGTTAGGCGCAGGGTTGATTTTTATGAAAACACAATAACTTATGGTCTGCAACCTAACCCACTATTTTAGGTATGTAGTCTATTATACTTTTTACCCCACACTGTCGGGAGAGCCTCATTAATTGACTTGGCCAAACAATGGTTTTTAACTAAATTTTTAATTCTCAAATCTTCGTAGGCCACCAAATCGTTAGATTGGATTACGCAACGGGCTAGTCTTTTAGGGTTTTCTTCACGTTGCCTACTTATTTTAAGGTGTTTACGACCAAGTTTATTAATGGCTTTTTTACGGTTAGTTGAGCCTTTCTGTCTTGAGTGCGTCTTACATTCGGCTTGCGGACTCGAAGAGGGACGAAGTCTAGCCGAATTACGCACTCGCTCTCAAGGGCGGGGCTTGAACTCCTGATTTTCTGGTCAAAATCGAATTTCGGGAATTAACCTAAAACTGACACAGCTATCCCACGGACAACGATATACTAAGCAATGAAACCAAGGATCTGAACTTATAACCTGTTTTAATTGCAATGAATTCAGGAATCGACCTACAAGCACGTTTTATCGAATCTCTAACTGAGTTAGGCATCCCTAACGGGGCAGCTAAAGCCCTTTGGATACCCTTTCCCTCCTTTTTAATGATTATTGGCGCAACAGTGGGGGTTTTAGTCGTCGTATGGCTAGAAAGAAAAATCTCGGCTGCTGCTCAACAACGTATTGGCCCCGAATACGCTGGACCGTTGGGAGTATTACAACCTGTCGCCGACGGTATTAAATTAGTCTTTAAAGAAGATATTATCCCTGCAAAAGCCGATCCCTGGTTATTTACCCTCGGACCCGTTTTAGTAGTGTTACCTGTCTTCGTCTCCTATTTAATTGTGCCTTTTGGTCAAAATCTCGTGGTAACTGACCTCAATGTGGGTATTTTCTTCTGGATCGCGTTATCCAGTATTGCCCCCATTGGCTTATTAATGGCGGGATATGCTTCTAATAACAAGTATTCCCTCTTAGGAGGTTTACGGGCTGCTGCACAATCGATTAGTTATGAAATTCCTCTGGCTTTATCCGTCTTAGCTATTGTCATGATGTCCAATAGCCTCAGTACCATTGACATCGTAGAACAACAATCAGGATATGGTATTTTAGGCTGGAATATTTGGCGGCAACCGGTGGGCTTTTTCATCTTTTGGATTGCTGCATTGGCTGAATGTGAACGCCTTCCCTTTGACTTACCCGAAGCAGAAGAAGAAATTGTGGCCGGGTATCAAACCGAATACGCCGGCATGAAATTTGCCCTCTTTTATTTAGGGTCTTACGTTAACCTAGTGTTATCGGCCTTAGTTTTTGCCATCCTATACTTAGGGGGTTGGGAGTTTCCCGTTCCCTTAGATAAATTAGCTGGATGGTTAGGAGTGAGTCCAGACAGTTCTTGGTTACAGGTGACTACCGCCTCTTTAGGCATTACCATGACTGTTCTTAAAGCCTATTTTCTGGTCTTTATTGCGGTTCTCATGCGCTGGACGGTTCCCCGTGTTCGTATTGACCAATTATTAGATTTAGGCTGGAAATTCCTCTTACCCGTCTCTCTGGTGAATCTCTTATTAACTGCGGCCTTAAAATTAGCCTTTCCAGTGGCCTTCGGCGGTTAATCTTTGTTGTTAACACATTAGGGAATAAACATCATGTTTAGTATGCTCAAACAAGTGGGCGATTATGCCAAAGGGACTATCGAAGCCGCCAAATACATTGGTCAAGGTTTGTCTGTTACCTTTGACCATATGCGTCGTCGTCCCATCACCGTACAATATCCTTATGAAAAGTTGATCCCCTCAGAAAGATATCGGGGTAGAATTCACTACGAGTTTGATAAATGTATCTCTTGTGAAGTTTGTGTGAGAGTTTGTCCGATTAACCTTCCTGTCGTCGATTGGGAATTTAATAAGGAAAGTAAAAAGAAAGAACTCAAGCACTATAGTATTGATTTTGGGGTTTGTATTTTCTGCGGTAATTGTGTTGAATATTGTCCCACCAATTGTTTATCCATGACAGAAGAATACGAACTGGCTGCCTATGATCGTCATGAGTTAAATTACGATAACGTAGCCTTGGGACGCTTACCTTATAAAGTGACTCAAGACCCAATGGTAACTCCGTTACGGGAATTGAATTATTTACCCAAAGGGGTAATTGAACCCCATGATTTACCCCCAGGAAGTCAACGGCCTGGTAAACATCCTCAAGATATCATCGAAGAAGCAAAATCTTCTTCTTAGTTAACGAGTAGTTGATGGAAAATTGTTGATTTTATGCACAATTTTTTATCAACGCTCAACTATCAATTATTCATTGAAAACAAGGAGTATCAATAAGCTGTGAATTTAGCCGAAGGCGTTCAAATTATTTCCTTTGCCATCTTAGCAGGATTAGTTATTATTACTGCTTTAGGGGTTGTCCTGCTAGAAAATATTGTTTATTCTGCCTTCTTATTAGGGGGCGTATTTATCAGTATTTCAGGTATTTATGTCCTGTTAAATGCTGATTTTGTGGCCGCTGCACAGGTGTTAGTTTATGTAGGTGCAGTTAATGTTTTGATCTTGTTTGCGATTATGTTGGTCAACAAGAAACAAGACTATTCAAATTTACCGAGACGCTGGATACGTCGAGGGGCAACCGCTTTAGTTTGTGGCGGACTTTTCGCGTTATTAGCAACGATGATTTTGATTACTCCTTGGTCTTTAGAAAGCAATGCACCTGGGTTAATTGAAAATACAGTGGTTGAAATTGGTAAACATTTCTTTAGTGATTTTCTCTTACCGTTTGAGTTGGCTTCGGTACTATTGTTAATGGCTATGGTTGGAGCGATTGTTTTAGCCCGTCGTGACTTTATTCCTGACACCTTACCAACTGAAGATGGAATTGTCACTTCATTACAATTACCTGAACGTTTAAGTGAATTAGAATCACGAGAATTGTCTGCTTCTAAATCATCTGAGTTGTAGAAAGTTAAATTTTACTGTTAGTTTTTTCTTCAAAATTGAGGTGTTATGGAAATACAATTAGAGTTCTGCTTATTACTAGCTGCTGCTCTTTTCTGCATTGGAATTTATGGATTAGTTATTAGTCGCAATGCAGTACGAGTTTTAATGTCTATCGAATTGCTGTTAAATGCAGTCAATCTTAACTTAATGGGATTTTCTAATTTTCTTGATCCTGTTGGGATTAAAGGTCAAATATTTACCGTGTTTGTTATTACTGTCGCAGCAGCCGAAGCAGCCGTCGGTTTGGCTATTGTTTTGACCATTTATCGTAATCGTGAAACAACAGATATGGAACAATTTAATCTCTTGAAATGGTAAAGTCAGGTGGGCAAATATTGATAAATTAAGTGACGGATTTTGCCCACCCCATCCATAAATAATAAATTTCCCAATTGAGAAAAGCGCTCGGGAGTCTTGCCGTGTTTCGACCCCAAGCGCTTTCCTACTAGCTCTCTCACACCACACAAAATCGATTATTAATCGATTTACAATAAGCTTAAACTCATAAATTTTGAGATTCAACAAAAGATGGACACTTTCATAACTGTCACAAAAAAGACCCTTGACACTGCCACGAATAGAATTTGGGGGAGTGTCAATGCTCACTCTAAACCCCGAAAAACGATGAAACGTTACAGTATGTTGAGAAATGTATAAAATTCTACATCTTTGGTCACAAGAGAGGGACAGTCATGATAACTTCGATGGAGACAAGATAAATAAACAGTTCGCAAGTCAGGAGGATTGTGTTAATGATGGAAACGGCTAATGTTGCTCAGTCTCTTACCCAAGAAAACATGGGAGACTACGTTGCTCAGTTACAACTACACATGACACTACAAGCCAGAAATTTAGTTCCTAATTTAACTCATAGTCCCGATCCTCGGCAGCAATTACTCCAGGAAACTCAAGCAACTATTGAAAAGTTAGCTTCTCGTCACGGAGTCTGAAAGATAGCATTTCCCAGACTTCTCACCCAAAAAATTTTTCGTGATAAAAAAAATTTCTGCCTAATGGAAGATCCAAAATGGCAGAATTTTTTTCGCACAACTACTCCCCCAATACTGCTCGGTTAAGCTTGAAAAGTTGATGGAATGAGGAGTGTGGGGAGTGTGGGGAGTGTGGGG
>JASJDN010000165.1 GCA_030065205.1 Crocosphaera sp. | reverse complement strand
AAAGAGGTTTAGAACAAATTGCGGTCGGTGCGCCCGTGATTAAACAGCCCAGTAATGGCGGTCTGACGGGGACTATTTCGATAGTCTAGTTAAGGGTCTATATGGGAATCCCTCACGTCCCGTGAAGGGAGGTTCAACTAAGGAATCATACTGTAGGGTGGGTTAGACGGAGAGAATATCAGCAATAAATGAGAATATAAATATCCGTCGTAACCCACCATTATCTAGAAAATAGTTACTAATAATTGAGAAGTCAGCAAACAATTACAAATCATCAAAGATAGATTAACCAATGTTCTAAAAGAGTCTATAGTAATCGGTAATGGGATATGAGAACCTTATGAGGA
The DNA here is from genome assembly GCA_030065205.1 of Crocosphaera sp. Classification (GTDB taxonomy): domain Bacteria; phylum Cyanobacteriota; class Cyanobacteriia; order Cyanobacteriales; family Microcystaceae; genus Crocosphaera. Next base: position 9,025 of record JASJDN010000165.1, on the reverse strand, counting down.
CATAATAATATTATGTCCCTACAAGCGTTATTCGTAGGGATTTAACAGTGTTAAATCCGAGTCCTGTTTTGTATTTATTGTGAATAATTTACAGTTAATTGAATTAATTTGAGAGAAGGTTAAAAATGTATATTAAAAAAATAGAATTTACTAATTTTAGAGGGTTTCAAGAACTTTCTGTAGATTTACCTGAAAATTTAGCAGTCTTTATCGGTTGGAATGGTTCGGGAAAGACAACAATTTTAGATGGTATTTATAAGTTTATTTTGGCTTATATTTATGAGGTTGTTTGTGACTCAGAAGAAAGAATTAACTATAAATATTTACCCAATGCAGCCATCCAATTAGATGAAATACATAATAATGAAAAATACTCAACAATTTTTGTAAAAATAGTTACTGATATTTGGATTGACAACAGTCACGAATTTTTCTGGATCTTAAGTAGTAATCAAGCAGTGATTAACAATAATACTTGGCAATTATATAGGTATAAAGAAAGATTACATGAAAATTTTAGACAGGACGAGGAATACTGTTTCCCAATCACAGTATATTACCAAACCAGTGCATTAAAAACACCACTTCCAAAACAATTTATAAAAGCAGAATTAATTAGAAATGATGTAGATGGTACTTTTATATTTTTTAGTCAATATGCAGCTTATGAAAATTCTAAGATTAACGAGTTTGATGATTATAATGATTTCAAGAAATGGTTTAAAGAATACGAAGATGCTGAAAATGCAGTTATTGTTAACAACCGAAATTTAGATCACCGTAATGATAAACTTGAAATAGTAGAACAGCATTAGAAAACTTTTTAAGTCAACTTGAAAATGCTAATTTTTTAAATTTGCGTGTTTTAAGACCTGATGTAGAAAATCTATCCTCAAAATCTATACCAGATAAACTAGAATTAACTATTTCAAAAGGCGATATAGAATTAAAACTATCACAATTATCTGATGGTGAAAAAAAATGTATTTTAATAGTAGCAGACATTGCTAGAAAATTAGCGATCGCAAATCCTGGTTTAGAGGTTTCTGATGTATTAAAACAAGGAAAAGGTATTATTCTAATTGATGAAATCGAAGCCCATTTACACCCTGGATGGCAAAGAGAGATTATTCCAGCCTTAACTAAAACTTTTCCTACTTGTCAATTTATTGTGACTACTCATTCACCTCAAGTATTAAGTAAAGTAAAAAGTGAAAATATTTTTATCCTAGAAAATGGTATGGTTATTAATGCTAAAGATGCAGGATATCATACTTATGGTAGAACGTCTAACTCTATTTTATCTGAACTTTTTGATATTCGGGAAAGACCCCCAGAATTTAAAGATAGAATCAACAATTGTTTAAAATTAATTGATGAGGCTTTTAAATCTAAAGATGATGATAAAATTCAACAAGCTAAAGAGGAACTGTCTAAACTTGAAAAGGAATTAGGAGAAGATGATTTAGACATTATTAATGTTAGTACAACTTTGAGATTTAGATCAAAACTGAAAAGAAAAAAATAGTTAGATGAAATATATTAATAAACAACAAAAATCGCAATCTTTATCAGACTATAATCAAAAAAAAAGACAAGAAGGTGATCACAATTTTGTCCTTTTGACTATTTTATTATTAATAGGTTATTTAGGACAAAATCAATCATGTAATCTACTAATACTATCAATATTACAATTGAGTAAACACTATCAGCAAATCAGACCAAAATATAAAAAGTATCCTAATAAAAATGATTTAAGAGAAGCTTTATTAAAAGAACAAGGTTATATTTGTTGTTATTGTTTAGGAAGAATAGAAATAGATTCAATGAGTATTGAACATTGGCTACCTAAGAGTAAATTTAATGTACTTGAGACAGACTATCATAACTTATTAGGATGTTGTCAAGGTGGTGGTTCGGCAAAAAATCCCAATAAAAACAGACACCATTGCGGTGTTATGAAAGCAGATAAGATAATAAAAATTAATCCGACAGATACTAATTTTGAAGATTTAATTCAATATGATGAAACGGGAGAAATTTATTCTACTGATCAACAAATTAATCAAGAGTTAACAGAAATTTTAAACTTAAATATAGTTAAATTAGTTGATGAGAGAAGACAATACATTGTTAGTATTCAAAAAGTCATTGAACAAGAAATAATTGAAAGTGATGATCCTCAATTATTAATTGATCAGTTATACCCATTATTGGAAGAGGGAGAAGATAAATATGAACCATATTGTATGATTGAAGTTGGTTATTTAAGACACCTTATAATTAATTTATATGATTGACAATTCTTATATAGTTAATATTAACTAGGAAACCATGTTTTATCTAATAATTGTTTAAAATCATAAGGACATTGTTCAGGAAAATCAATGGTAAATACTGTTTTTTCATATAAATAATCTAATGCATCTTCGTAAAGTATTTCTAATTCTTCTTTTAAATAACTTTGTAAATTAGGGGTTAAATGTCTTCTTAACTGACTGCGAAAACTTTGTATTTCTGCACGCAAATGATGCTTATTCTCTTGTTTTCCTGCTTCCCAATATTCCAGTAATAATAAATGTCTAATAAGTTGCTCTAAAATGTCACTAACTTGACTTTTATCTCTTCTATCCAAGCTTTTTAACTCCTCAATTAAATGTTCAACATCCACGTCATGTAAACGATTTTCTTTTAGTAATTTAATAGTTTCTTTTAAGCAAATATGTTCCTCAATTTCATCTATATCTTTCCCCTGATCAAGATTATTGTTGACTTCTTCATCTTTTTCCTCAGCATCAAAGTTTGAACCGTTGGAAGTAAAACTAACGTCAATTGAAGATATCTCTGTCATTGTCCTATCTTTAATACTCCTACTATAGTTAATTAAGTCTACTATAACCCGAATTATATCATAAATTTATATTGATATTTAATCCTATTTTTTTCTGAATGATTAAAAGTCTAATGGCTAATTTGTGTTAAGATGATTAATATTAGTTTTATTTTTAATTTTTAAATTTTTAGGGGATACAAATGAAACGAGATGAGGTACTCAAAATTATAGCAGAACATCGAGAACAGTTAGAAAAACTTGGGGTCAAATCTTTGTCTTTATTTGGTTCAGTGGCAAGAGATGAAGCTGGCCCCGATAGTGATGTAGATTTCTTAGTAGAATTTAATCGATCAATCGGATTATTTGAGTTTATAGAAATCCGACTTTATTTACAAGATATCCTCAACTGTTCGGTAGATTTAGGAACTGAAAACGCTTTAAAAGAACATTTACGAGAACCTGTATTAAAGGATGTAATCAATGCCTTCTAGAGAGTGGCCGCTGCGTATTCAAGACATTATGGAATCTATTGATGATATTTTGCAGCGTACAGCTAATATGACCTTTGAAGACTTTAGCAACAATCGGACGATTATTAAAGCTGTTCTTTATGATTTTGGTATTATTGGTGAGGCAGCCAGAAATATTCCCAGTGAGATACAGTTACGTTATCCTCATATTCCTTGGCGTTTGATGGGAGATATGCGAAACATAATTTTCCATGAATATTTTCAGGTACAATTACCACTTATTTGGTGGACAATTCAAAATAATTTAACTCCTCTGCATTTGCAATTACAGGAACTCTTAGACCAAGAAAATAGCTCTTAATCTTAACATACATACCGCTATGAAAAAGGTTATGAGATACCGAAAAATCTCCGCGTATCCTACATGATTTCTGTCACTTAAACCAGTAATCCTTCAAATAAAATACGTCCTTCTGTTGCCCTTGTAAGGGGATCAGAAGCCCTTTCAGGGTGGGGCATCATCCCTAAAACATTACCCTGTTTATTACTAATTCCAGCAATATTAGATAAAGAACCATTGGGGTTGCTATCTTCGCTTATTTCCCCCAATAAATTGCAGTAACGAAAGACAATTTGCTGGTTATCTTCTAACCCTTTAATGGTGTCTTCATCCCCATAATAACGCCCTTCTCCGTGGGCAACCGGTAGGGTAATCACTTGTTGCGAGGTATACTTTTTTGTCCAAGGTAATTGATTATTTTCTACCCTTAAAGGAATGCGATCGCAGATAAAATGTAAATCTCGGTTACGTATCAAGGCCCCAGGTAATAATCCCACTTCCGTTAACACTTGAAACCCATTACAGATCCCTAACACTAACTTACCTTGGTTGGCGTGTTCGATGACTGATCGCATCACAGGAGAAAAACGGGCGATTGCACCGCATCGGAGATAGTCCCCGTAACTAAACCCTCCAGGGATGACCATCACATCAATATCGCTGATATCGGTGTCTTGATGCCAGATCATACGGGTAGGTTGATCGAGTAACCCTTCGGTAACGGTAGCTAGATCGCGATCGCAGTTCGATCCCGGAAAGACAATGACACCAAACTTCATAAAGATCCTCGTTGGGAAACCAACGTGCTTCAGCCGTTGGAGGAACAACGACCACCTTTAGGTGGCGTGAAGATATGGGATGAGTTATACTGAAGCTATGACTCAATCCCTGACAGTAAAATGTAAGCTCAAAGTCCCTATAAACATTTGTCAACAAATTGACGAAACACTTGATTCGTTTGCTGACGCTTGTAATCAAATTTTGGCAGTAGCTAAAGCAGAAAATTGCTGGAATACTACCAAGTTGCACCATAAGGTTTACAAGCCAACAAGAGAAAGTACAGGGCTTAAGGCTAACCATGTCTGTCAAGCTATTCGACGAGTGATTAACAACGCCAAAGCCGTTAAGCAAATCCATAAATTCCGACCAACTTCTATTAGTTTGGACGCTCGAACATTTGAGTATAAAGAAGTTGCTCAACAGGTTAGGGTTACTCTTAAGAGTGGTCGGGTTAAATTTGATTTGTCCATTGGGGGTTATCAGATAGGGTTGCTTAAAGGTCAAAAACCAACCAGCGCAACCTTGTCTAAAACTCGAAGAGGAGACTACTACATTAGTATTGTTGTAGAAATTCCTGAACAGCCCAAGGGAAAAACTCCTAAAGTGATTGGAGTGGATTTGGGTTTGCGAGACATAGCTTCCACTTCTACCGGTCAGTCGTGGGATGGTTCTCAACTGAGAAAAACCCGTGACCGCTATGTTAGAACAAGAGCATCTCTTCAGTCCAAACGCACAAAAGGGGCTAAACGCCTCCTGAGACGGCTCTCTGGACGGGAAAACCGATTTCAACAATGGATTAACCATAATATTTCCAAGCAACTGGTCAAAGAGGCTAAACAGCTTAATGCCAATATTGCCTTTGAAGACTTGACAGGTATCAGGCTTAGAACCAAAATCCGCAAAAAAACGAGAACTGAGATCAATCGGTGGGCTTTTTATCAACTCAGGATGTTTACGCAATATAAAGCGCAAATTGCTGGCATTAATATAATTTTGGTTGATCCCAGATATACATCTCAAACTTGTTCTCGTTGCCATCACATTCACCCCGTCCCAGGAAAATCCTATCGGAAAGGGAAATTGTTTAAATGTGGCAACTGTGGGTTTGAACATGATTCTGATATAAACGGAGCGTTAAATATTGCTCAACTAGGGGGTGTTCTTGTAAGCCATCCCGAAAGCTCGGTCTATGCTTGTGACTTAAGGGGACAACTTTTGTTGTTTCCGTTAGGCATGGTCTAGGGCTAAAGCCCGCGTGCTTATGGCCGTGGGTAGCTTACGAATGACTCCCAGTCGCTTCTAATGCAGTGATTTCATAACAATAATTTTCGATAACGGGGTTTGCCAGGAGACGATCACACATTTCGTCCACTTGAGTTTCGGCATGAGCTTTATCGTTAGCCGTCATGGTAAGCTCAATATACTTCCCTATTCTGACCTTTTCTACCCCTTCGTATCCTAGCTGATGGAGTCCTGATTGTACCGCCACCCCCGCCGGATCTAAAACCGATGGTCTGAGGGTAACATATATGCGACAGTGGTATTCTTGAGACATTGGCGATCGGTGATTAAGCTATTTTTTCAATTATGAAACGTACTCGTTCTCAGGCTAACATTGTTCATGTCCTAAAATCCTTAAGTCATCCTATTTCGGCACAAGATTTATATATAGAGATGAAAAACCGAAATTTAGGCTTAGGACTAGCTACAGTTTATCGTAATTTGGAGGCATTAAAGCTAGAAGGAGAGGTCCAAGTTAGACAGTTATCCAATGGGGAGGCTGTTTATAGTTTAGTGCATCAGGATCAACATCATTTAACTTGTGTGAATTGTGGTCAATCTTTTCCTATTGATCAATGTCCCGTTCATGACTTAGAAGAAAAGTTAGAAGTTGCCCATCAATTTAAAGTTTATTATCATACCTTAGAGTTTTTTGGCTTGTGTCATTTATGTCAGTCAATCTCTTAGTTTATAAAAAGGAACAAATTGAGTAGGCTATTAATAATCCGATGAACATCTCTAAATTATTAACGATGGTGTTGCTACTGTGTATTAATAGCACACCCATTCTTGTGAAAGCACAGTCAGCAGAAAATGAGCCTAAATTGCGGGTTGGAGTAGCAGGAGAAGCTCCTGGGGTCATTATCCTCGATCATCAGTCAGATTCAGCCATTACTGGTATTAGCTTAGAAATGTGGGAGCAACTAGCGATCGCGTTGGGACTCAATTATGAAATCGTTTACGATCATTCTATTGTCAATACGTTAGAGCAATTAGCTCAGAAAAAAAATAGATATTGCGATTGGTGGGATTACCACAACGCAGCAAAATATTAATCGCTTTGACTTTACCCAACCGGTTCATCAAGATAAACTTTTTATCCTCGTTCCTATCCATTGAAATGCAGCTTAAATTCAAAGAAATTCAAGAAAACTGGCATACGTTAACATCAACTTCAGATGAGTAGTTAGACATGAGCAATATTAAATTGCCAATAAAGGAGCAGCATTGAGTAACTTTTGGGTGTAAGGATGTTTGGGTTCTTTAAAAATAGTTTCAGTTTCTCCAATTTCTACAATTTTACCTTGATTCATCACGGCAATACGATGACAGAAAAACCGTGCCACCCAAAGATCATGGGTAATAAATAAATAGGTTAAATCAAATTCATCTTTTAACTCAGACATTAACCCTAATACTCTTGCTTGAACACTGGCATCTAACATACTGACGGGTTCATCACAAATTACTAATTTAGGTTTAGTAATTAATGCTCTTGCAATGGCGACTCGTTGTTGTTGTCCTCCTGATAATTCTTTGGGATAACGATTATAATAGTCTTCTACTGGAGTTAATTTGACTCGCTCTAACATTTCATAAACTTGTTTTTTGGCTTCCTTTACAGTAGCTAATTGATGAATAAATAAGGGATCGGCAATACTTTTTCCAATGGTCATTAATGGGTTCAAACAAGCGTTTGGGTCTTGGAAAATCATCTGAATTTGACGGCGTTTAAGTCGCATTTTTTGTTCAGATAGTTGGGTTAATTCTTCCCCTAAAAAGTTAATGTTTCCTGAGGTGGCTTTTAACAACTGTAAAATAGTTCGAGATAGGGTACTTTTACCACAACCTGACTCACCCACTAACCCTAAAATTTCTCCCGAATATAAGTCAAAACTGACATCATCTACCGCTTTAATGACTTCTGCTTCTTTAGAGAAAAATTGTTGAATAAAATTCCCTTCTAAGGTGAAATATTGTTTCAAATGATTGACAATTAATAAGGGTTTGGGATTTGGTTTATCGTCTTCCCATGTGTCCGTATTGATGGGTTCCTCTTCTTCAACTTGAACGTGTAAGGCTGCTTTTAATAAGGATTTAGTATAATCGTGTTGAGGATGGTGTAAGATGTCTTTCATAGGACCTATTTCGACGATTTGACCCCCGTTCATTACCGCCAAGCGATCGCAATATTCCCCTACCATTGCTAAGTCATGAGAGATTAATAATAACCCCATGTCATCCTCTTCACAAAGACGGGTTAATTCTTGCAAAATTTCGGCTGCGACGGTAACATCTAAGGCAGTAGTAGGTTCATCGGCAATAATCATTTTTGGGTCTAATAATAAGGCTAGGGCCATGGCTACCCGTTGACGCATTCCTCCACTAAATTCATGGGGATATTGTCCCCAACGGTTGGGGGGAATTTTAACTTTTTCTAAGGTTTTGATGGCGATATTTTTGGCTTCTTTGCGAGATAATTGAGGACGATGGGCCTGTAAGGTTTCTAGACAATGGTCTCCAATGGTCATTAAGGGGTCTAGACGAGTCATGGGGTCCTGAAACACTAATCCGACAACTTCACCGCGAAACCGTCTTAACCCTTCAGCATTTAACTCAAAAATAGATTCACCCTGAAACTCGATTTTTCCTTCAATTTGTGTTAGTTTAGGCAATAAACCCATCGCAGCTTTGCCGATGGTGGATTTACCGCAACCAGACTCCCCTACTAAGCCCAGTTTTTGACCTTTTTCCAGGGTAAATGACACCCCATCTACGGCCCAAGTCTGACTAGATGGATATTGGATACGTAAGTTATCAACACAAAATAAAGGTTTGTCGTTCATTATTTGAGTGTTTACTGATCGATTATATTATTAGTTGATACTATAGCATTGAAAAGGAACACACAACTAAAGATACAATAGTTGTGTGCAGGAGAGTGATAATGAAATGCTATCTTTTTAGACATGAAATTAAGTTAATATCTGATTAAGATTATTTTAGAATAATGTTAGAACTAAGGTTGTTCTTCTTTTTTGTAGTTTATTAAGAATTATAAAAGCGCACAAAACAGAGTTTGGTTTTGAGAGTATGTTAAAATTGCAATCATTACTAAAACAGGTTTTTTGAGCTAAAAATAGTTAATTTAAAGTATATTTCTTGAAAATATCTCCTCTTATGACCCTAGTGCAGTCTGGCGGAAATAACCCACCAGTTACTCATTAATTTGTAAACCCCTTAAATTTCCAAACGAACGGCTTGGCAAAATGTTGATTAAAGTAATCAATAAAATTGAGAATTTTTTGTGATAGCTCT
>JASJDN010000164.1 GCA_030065205.1 Crocosphaera sp. | reverse complement strand
TCACCTCTCCGTTAGCGTTCGCTGTCCAACTCCACCACACGGAATTAATGGGGGTAGAGACAGCAGCATGATTGGGTTCTCCTGTTTCTGCTGTGGCTCCGATATTAGTACCAGTGACACTCACTCTATTTCCGGTTAACAGCGAACGGTTGGCAAAGTTATCATTAAGGGGAGCCGTCGATGTGGCAGTAAAATCAAGGTCAAGATTAATATTGCCGGTTGTTCGATCATAGCCATCTACTGCAATTTGGTAGGTTGTACCACTCACCACAGAAAATGTGACAATGCTTGAACGAATTTCTCCTGGTTTAACATCATCATTACTGACAATGGTGGTGAGATTAGAGACGGAATTGCCGGTATAGACCCCTAACGTGGTGTCAAAATCGCTGCCATCGGTACTTAGAGTAACATCCCCGTCAGCAGTAGCAGTCCAACGCCACCACACGGAATTAATAGGGGTGGAGACATCAGCATGATTGGGTTCTCCTGTTTCTCCGGTAGCACCGATATTGGTGCCGGTGACGGTAACATTATCGCCGGTTAATTGGGAACGGTTAGCAAAGTTATCATTGATAGGATTATTAGGGGTGAAGTCAAGCCCAAGATTAATATTGCCAGTTTCGTTATCCCAACCATCCACTGCAATTTGATAGGTGGTTCCAGCGATCGCAGAAAAGCTCAGTAAACTGGTACGAATGACTCCTTGTTCCACATCATCATTACTGGCAATGGTGGTGAGATTAGAGACGGAATTGCCGGTATAGACTCCTAAAGTGGTGTCAAAATCACTGCCATCGGTACTTAAGATCACCTCTCCGTTAGCCGTGGCCGTCCAACGCCACCACACGGAATTAATGGGGGTAGAGACAGCAGCATGATTGGGTTCTCCTGTTTCTGCTGTGGCTCCGCTATTGGTGCCGGTGGCGGTAACATTATCGCCGGTTAATTGGGAACGGTTAGCAAAGTTATCATTAATGGGAGCCGTCGATGTGGCAGTAAAATCGAGGTCAAGATTAATATTGCCGGTTCTGTTATCCCAACCATCCACTGCAATTTGATAAGTGGTACCAGCGATCGCAGAGAAGGTCACCAAACTGGAACGATTTATCCCCTCTTCAATATCATCATTACTAACAATGGTGGTCAGATTAGAGACGGAATTGCCAGTATAAACCCCTAAAGTGGTGTCAAAATCACTGCCATCGGTACTCAGGGTAACCTCCCCATCAGCGTTCGCTCTCCAACGCCACCACACGGAATTAATAGGGGTAGAGACATCAGCATGATTGGGTTCTCCTGCTTCTCCGGTAGCACCGATATTGGTACCGGTGACCGTAACCTGATTGCCGCTTAACAGCGAACGGTTGGCAAAGTTATCATTGATGAGGTTGACAGCATCATCATTAGTGATTGTCCCTTCACCTTGAGCATCAGCAATGGTTGCATTGGTGGCATTACTCAACTTAACAGAAAAGGTTTCGTTGGCTTCTACTGTGGTATCTCCCAGAATAGGGACTAAAATGGTTTTAGTTGTTTCGTTGATGGCAAAGGTAAGGGTTCCTGTTGTAGTAGTAAAGTCACTACCACTGGTGGCTGTCCCGCCGGAAGTGGCGTAACGAACGGTAATCGGTTGAGTCGCTGAACCAGAACGAGTAACGGTGAACACAGCATTAGTTGTGCCACTGTTTCCTTCTGTGATAACCACATCATTAATGGCAAGGGTAGGTAAATTGTCGTTGACTAAAGAGATGGTTTGATCGGAAAATTGGATGCGTTCGATAGAATTTAAGGTATCTGTCCCATCACGATTGGCGACAGAATCCGCAATAGTGAAGACTCCAGGTATATTACCATTGTTAATTTGATATTGATTACGAGTCCCTGAATAAATAGCGATATCATCTCCACTGCCACCATAAAAGATATCACTCCCCAATCTACCAAAGAAGGAATTATCAAGACTGTTGCCATAAAAAGTATCGTTACTCGAAGTCCCGATTGCCTTTTCAATTTGTACCCCATATCCTAGTCTGGTTCCGTAAGTCGTCAGTAAATATTTATTCCCACTTCTATCTCCTCTCGCATCATATTCTGTCCCATTAAAAGCGTTGTTCGTGGTTAACCAACCCCCTTCTCTGAGATCGAAGCGATAACCCCGAGTATTTCTTCCCAGTGCTGAAAAATCTAGGGTATCGATCCCCCCACTATCCCAAATGGTTAGTTTCGTGGGATTGTTCGCACTTAAATTCCCGATAGTTTGCTGGCCATCTGAATAGCCAAAAACGGTACTAAACGTATAGGTTGTGTTGGTTACATTATAGGATCTGGCACCATAGAGATATTGTAATGCCAAGAGATCATAAGGCATGGGAGTGGCGGGTTTAGACCCACCAAAGTTGTAGGTCATCACCGTATTATCCAAATTATCCTCATCAAAGGGTAAAAACGGAGGATCGCCTGTGCCATTTCCGTTGTAATCACCAGGATGCTTCAATCCCAATGCGTGAAGAGTTTCGTGGATTAACGTTGTATAACCATGAGTCCCTGGACCCCCTTGAAATCCATCAGTATCAGTCGTCGGGATATCATATCGAGTATTGAAAAATATATCACCTGCACGATCATTACTATTACCCTGATTGGTGTCAGTCGAAAATGGATAATAGGCATAAGCGTATCCAGGATCATCTGCTAAAAGATAACGAAGTAAACCATAATTGGTGGGGGAATCATTGACTTCCACAAAATTAACATTAATGAGTGGCTCGATGATATTTTCTAGAAAATCACGGACACTTTTTTTAATAGCTTCACTAACTGGTCTAACCCCTTGTTCATCACCATAGTAATTCCCCCCTGAATAAAAGCTATAAGTAATGGTTGTAACTCCCCATTTATAGCCTCCTAAAACTGCAGCAATTCGATTATCTGAAGGACGGTTCACTCTTGCTTGTTCTATTTCGATCGCTTTTCCATCTAGGGTGATTTGAACTCGATCATCTTCTCCTTGAATTCGGATTAACTCAGACTCAGTTAAATTAATTCCTCTAACAACAGCAGAAAATAATTCTCCTTCATCCCCAATTCTTTCCTCATCGGGATTGAGTTGAGCATCGACCGCGTGTCCTAATTCTTCTAGAAGCACTGCTGCAACCTGAGAAATATTTGCTTCATTTTCTATTAAAAATCCTTCTGCTAAATAAATCGTACCGTTAGAGCGAGCAAAGGCTCCATAAGCTCCATTAATTGTTTCCTCTGTAACAATTCTTATCTCTGGAATTTCAACTTCTCTATTTTGCCATTTCTCCTGTAAAACGGGGATGTCAACCTCCCCGAAAATCTCTCCCATTCTCACCAGAAAATCAGCAGAATTTGCAAAATCTTCTAACCAATTTCCGATCAATATCTGAGCATCTTGTAACAGGTAAAGATACCCATCACTAATAATTTCACCATCAAAGATATCAAGATTATTCATGTTCATATTCCTCTTGACCGAGTTTTCAATGTTTTCTGGTTTAAGGGAACATCCTTATATTATATAGGATAACAATTGACAGAATATTACAGAATATTAGAGAATATTTAAGTTTCACTAAAATAAATACTGCGAAAAATCAGAAAAAAATAGAAGATTTTAGTTAATCTTGAAAATTAAGGACAGAAACCAGAGTAAGCTAATTAAAGGCATTTGTAACCAGGTAAAATATGGCAACTATTAACGATAACTATCTCAAACTCAAAGCAGGATACCTCTTTCCCGAAATCGCAAGACGGGTAAACACCTTCGTAGAAAGTAACCCTGAAGCCAAAATCATTAAACTAGGGATTGGGGATGTGACCGAACCCTTGCCGGAAGCTTGCCGCACTGCTATGATTAAAGCCGTAGAAGATATGGGCGATCGCAGCACGTTTAAAGGCTACGGACCCGAACAAGGTTACGGTTGGTTACGGGAAAAGATCGCAGCACAAGATTTCCAAGCCCGAGGCTGTGATATCGATGCCTCAGAAATATTCGTCTCAGACGGTGCAAAATGCGACACAGGCAACATTCTCGACATTTTTGGCAAAAACAACAAAATTGCCGTAACTGACCCCGTATACCCCGTTTATGTGGATACTAACGTCATGGCTGGCCATACAGGGGAAACCAATGACAAAGGAGAATACAATGGTTTAGTGTATCTACCCATCAGTGCAGACAACAACTTTATTGCAGATATTCCTACGGAAAAAGTCGACCTTATATATCTCTGTTTCCCTAACAACCCCACCGGGGCTACTGCTACCAAAGCCTATCTTAAAGCTTGGGTAGACTATGCTAAGGCTAACGATTCTATCATCTTCTTTGATGCTGCTTACGAAGCCTTTATCACCGATGATAGTTTACCCCATTCCATCTACGAAATCGAAGGGGCTAAAGACTGCGCCATTGAATTTCGGTCTTTTTCCAAAAATGCCGGGTTTACTGGGACTCGTTGCGCCTTTACTGTGGTTCCCAAACAATTAACCGCCAAAGCTGCCGATGGATCTGAAGTAGAATTATGGAAACTGTGGAACCGTCGTCAGTCCACCAAATTTAATGGGGTGTCCTACATTGTGCAACGAGGGGCAGAAGCGGTCTATTCCGACGCAGGAAAAGCCCAAATCAAGGCGTTAGTGGACTTTTACCTCGAAAATGCCAAAATCATCTGTGAACAGCTTAAAAGCGCAGGATTTGAGGTGTATGGTGGGATCAATGCCCCTTACATTTGGTTAAAAACCCCCCATAATCTTTCGAGTTGGGATTTCTTCGATAAACTCTTACAGACGACTCATGTGGTGGGAACCCCTGGATCGGGGTTTGGGGCAGCCGGAGAGGGCTATTTCCGCATCTCCGCCTTTAATAGTCGAGAAAACGTCCAGGAAGCCATGAAACGCATCACGGCGCAATTTAAAGCTTAATAAGGAGGCAGGAGGGAAGATGTTGAGTTAATGTAAAGCTTGCCTTCTGCCTAGCCCAAAGGGCTGTTAAAAATTCCTGATATTAATCGTCAGATTTTTTTATATTTTAATCCCCATTTCCTAAAACAGCATTTATCCTAAAAGGTAGAGTGGGTTTAGAAAGGATTTGCCTTAATTGCCCTATCCATTCTAAATTGCTGTCATTGTCGTTACGTTGCGTGGGAATGAAAGAGATAGAACGCTACTATAGAGTCTTAGGATTGGAAGTCGGTGCCTCCCTTGAGGAAATTAATGAAGCCTATCGAGATTTGGCTTTTATTTGGCATCCCGATCGCCTACCGAAAGATAATGACAGATTGGTGGCCAAAGCAATGGCTAAGTTAAAGGAAATTAACCATGCCCGCGAACAACTGAAAACCCATCAGATCGTCTCTCACCCCTCCAAAACTGTCTCTGTACCGCGAAAAACTACCTCTCCCTACCCCTATAGTCATTACCCTCAAACCCAAGCCCAACGCCCCTATTATCGGGATTGGAGTGGTGCCGATTTAAAAGGGGCTAATTTGAAAGAGAAGGATCTGTCGGGACGCAAGTTAATTCAAGCGGATTTGAGTTACGCTGATCTCAGTGATAGTTTCTTACATAAAATTAATTTAGAAGGGGCAAATCTGTTTCGGGCGAATTTGTTTCGGGCGAATTTATTGCGGGCAAATTTGCGATCGGCTAATCTACAACAGGTTAATTTAGTCGGGGCTGATTTAAGCGGGGCTGATCTTTCTGGTGCAGATTTAACCGGGGCAAAAGTGGGATCGGGTAATCGAATTATGGTGAAATTAACCGGAACCATTCTCAAAGGTGCTATTTTACCGGATGGTAATGTTCATCGTTAGAATTTAGACTTAAAAGACTTCTACAATGATTTAATAATTTAATCCAGGAATGGATAATTGTTTGCTTTGCATTTTTAGCTTTTTTATGCTTTGAATAGTGTTATTTTTATCGACTTTTTCCGTTAGCATTTTGATGAGACATTTTCCTAGATGATAAGCCATATTAACGGGAACAGCGTTACCAATTTGTCGGTATTGGGAGGTTATAGATCCTGTAAACTCCCAGTCATCAGGAAAGGTTTGAATTCTCGCATATTCTCTAATATTGAGGGGTCTAATTTCCTCTGGGTGACATCTTTCTGTTTGGGTTTGTGCGGGACTACAAGTAATCGTTAAACAGGGTTCATTCCAGGATAAACGTTTAGCAAAACCGGTTCTTCCTCCTCCTTTATAAAAACTATTTTTCATGTAATCTTTTTGCACTTCTAGGGGCAAGTTTCTCCAGTTTCCTCCTGGGGGTACTAATTCCATAATCGCTTTTTTTCTAGCATTATATTCAACCCCTGGAGAGGGTGGACAGTTTTTTAATGCGTCTTTTAAAGAGATTGTATAGTTATTTTTTTTTGGGAAAGTAGGAATAAGATTTAAGTCTTGACGACAAGCAAAAATAATCAGGCGATCGCGTTTTTGGGGAACATCTAAAAATTGTGCGCTAACTACTTCATAATAAGCATCATAACCCAATTCTTTGAAGGTATTTAAGATAATTTCTAAGGTTTGACCTTTTTTATGGGATAACAGTCCCCTAACATTTTCTGCTATGGCTATTTTAGGTTGAACTTCTGCTAAACAACGGGCAAATTCAAAAAACAAGGTTCCTCTTGTGTCTTCAAAACCTTTTCCTTTTCCTGCATAACTAAATGCTTGACAAGGAAACCCACCAGATAGAATATCGATTTTCCCGTAATATTGTTTAAAATCTATATTACTAACATCTTCTGGTAAAACTGTCCAATTAGGTCTATTTTTTTGTAATGTATTCACACCATCTTTTGATATTTCTACTAATAATTCATGATGGAGTCCAGCATTTTCTAAACCGAGTGCCATTCCGCCACAACCGGCAAATAATTCTATGGTTTTAAATTCGGTTTTTTCTGGAGATTGTAATACTTTAAACTCTCTCCCTGAATTATTATCATTTAAGTTATTATAAACTGATTTCAGTAAATCTAAATCAAATAAACGAATATTGTTATTATTTTCCCCTTGTATCAATTTTTTCTTTTCCCAAGTTCGTAGTATATTAGGGGCAATTCCTAATATTTCTGAAGCTTGTTCTAGGGTGACTTTTTTCATCATTTTATTTCCATCTATAATCTATTACTATTATATATAGTATTTTTTTTAAATCAACTGTAAAGTTTTTTGTCAAGAAATTTGATCGCTTTTGCAATTTTATTAAGGATTACATCATACTCTAAATTAATCAAAGACCAAAAAGAATCCCCAACAAGTAATTCTATATTGTATTTTTCAACAGATTTTTTACTAATTGTTAATGAATTACCCATATTTAATGCTGCTGCAAATATAGAATGAGGATGAATACTAAGTTCTGTAATACTTCTATTTTTTTGGCTTCCTGTTAACGTATCTTTTTTTGTTTTTAATTGTGTATATTTAATTAATCCTTGATCATAAATAATTAAATCAATTCCTTTAATATTAATTCCTAATTCCTGATCAGGTATATAAACATTATTACTCAAATTAGCAATTTCTTCCAACTTGTGACCTAAGTTTTCGGATATAAACCGAGTATAGATATTTGATAAATATAAGTTTTCACTTTTTGAAAACTCAAAAATATTTTTAAATGTTTTCTTTTTACTGTTCATTGCTTTTCTAAACTTATCTTTTTCTTGATGTACACCATTCATAACTTCTTTAATAAATTTAGCTAGTATTTCATCAATTTTTATATCAACATTAGATATTGATGTGTATTGACTATTGATATAAAAATAATCTTCTAAATAATTATCAAGTGTTCGAGAAATTTTGTAGTCTTCTTTTAAGCTTTCGGGTATGTCATGAGGAATCTTGATACTATTTTTTTGTTTTAGTATCTGTTTAACTAATTCTTCTTTATTACCATGATAATCATATAATCTGCTCATATCATTTTTAATTAAAATACCTAATTCCTAACTTAACTTTCTATATTTGAGCAACTTTTTTAAGAAAACTGTCAACATCTTTTTCTAAAATAGGTAAGAGATCTATGGATTTATCTAGGTTACTTTTTAACTGTTCATATTCAATGGGTGTTCCATACGCATGACGAAAAAAGTGACGAAACCCTCTTAAACTGTTTAATATTAAAAATGTTTCTTGAGAGATTAATGGAGGACGAATACCAGGAATAGTTTGAGTCATTCTAGTTAATAAAGCAATATGAAATTTTGCTGTTTCTGTAATATTATTCTCAAAATAAGTAGCAACAATTTTCAGTAAATCTTCCACTGCATTGTATAAATTATGAATATGATAAGCAACACTTTCTAAGCGAATCATATCATCAGAAGTCAATCCCATACTTCTATTATTTAACGTTTGATGAATTCTTTTAATGAGTTCCATTTGTGCATTAATATCAGTCTTGAAAATAATTAAAGTGTTTTCATCCATAAGATACCTTTGTCACGAATACGATCAGCAAAATGACAATGATTAAGTTTAATTATATCAACTTCTCTTTCTAAATAAGTCGATAAAAAACTAATAGCTAAAAAATGCTTGTCAGGGTTAATGCTTTCTACAGCTAAATCTACATCTGAGTTTTGATTAAATTTGTTAGGATAAGTAACAGAACCGAAAATGTAAGCTTTTTTTATTCCATATTCAGAAGCATTATTATTTAACCATTCTATTGTTTTATTGAGAATAATTTGTCGTTTTTTTTCTGATTTTAAACGGCGATCGCTAATTATCTTATCTAGTTTTGCCGATGAAAAAGAATTAGTCATTATTAATACAAAGTAAAATTCGCTTGAAATCTTTCGAGAATTAGCGATCACCAGTTAACTTAGCGAGATTTCATTATAAAATAAGATTGTTATGCTGTGCTATTGGAGTTAATTGGTGAAAACATTAAGTAAGTTCATTTGTGTGGCGGTCATTTTTCTATCATTTTTGTTGAGTTGGCCTCAAAGCAGTCTCGCTGCATCGTTATGTCCAGAAGACGGCCAAACCATGTCTAAGGTGGAACTCTATTTTGGGTTAGACATACCTGGGGGTGGAAAGGTAAAACCGACGGAATGGCAAAGTTTCATTGATAATGAAATAACCCCTCGATTTCCAGATGGACTAACTATTGATACCGTATCAGGACAATGGCGAGATGCTCAAACAAATAAGACAATACAAGAAGAGTCCCGTATGGTGATGATTCTTTATACGCCTTCTGCTGAAGCTGAGGAAGCGATTGAAGATATCCGTAACACCTATAAGTCAAAATTCCAGCAAGACTCGGTTATGCGTCTTGATGAGAGCAACTGTGTCTCGTTTTAACCTCTTCCTGGCGAGAAATCCC
>JASJDN010000007.1 GCA_030065205.1 Crocosphaera sp. | reverse complement strand
CGCCCAGATGTAAGACGGAGTAGAGGAGGACGCAAGAAATCCACTGTTCCGCTATCTGTTGGGTAAGAAGCTTACGCTGTACCGATAGGTCAGCGTAGGTAGTTCACTTAATTGATTGATTGAATTCAATCATTGTTTTTGGTTTAATTTTCATAGTTTCTCTACTGTAGAAAATAATCGATAATCGCCCCATCGGTAAAATTAAATGCTGAAGATTTCAGACAGAGAAAAGCTTGTCACATTTTTTAAAGGATTACAGAGACTGAAAACAGTTAAGATAAAAAAAGTCACTCAAAATCTGACTGAACGAACATAGTTAGATTAGTTCAGCATTTAATATTCATTGCAATGGTCAAAACTCCTGTTTCACCTACCCGCAAAGTTTCCAAACTAGAAAACATTAAAGAACAGAGCAACTTCTTAAGGGAGCCGTTAAAAAGCGAATTATTAGAAGATACTACCCATTTTAGTCAAGATGCGGTACAAATCCTCAAGTTTCATGGATCTTATCAACAAGATAACCGAGATAACCGCGTCAAAGGACAAGAAAAAGACTATCAGATGATGTTGCGAACCCGTAACCCTGGGGGTTATATCCCGGCGCAACTGTATGCAACATTAGATCGTCTTAGTGATGAATATGGCAATCATACCCTGCGAGTTACCACCCGACAAGGGTTTCAACTGCACGGTATTTTAAAGAAGAATTTAAAATCAGCGATCGCCTCTATTGTCAAGAGCATGGGGTCAACCCTAGGGGCCTGTGGGGATCTTAACAGAAATGTCATGGCACCACCGGCCCCGTTTAAAAATCGCCCTGAGTACCAATATGCCTGGGAATATGCCGATAAAATAGCCGATCTCTTGCGACCCCAAACCAATGCCTATTACGAAATTTGGTTAGATGGGGAAAAGGCTATCAGCGTTGAAGAAGCCCCCGAAGTCACCGCAGCCCGTCAACGGAATGGCAACGGAACCCTGATTAAAGAAGGGGAAGAACCCCTTTACGGGCAACATTATATGCCCCGTAAGTTCAAGTGTAGCGTCACCGTACCGGGGGATAACTCCATCGATCTCTACACCCACGATGTCAGTTTAGTGGTGATCACCGATGATAGCGGGGAATTACTGGGGTTTAACGTCCTGACGGGCGGTGGGATGGGACGCACCCACAACAAAGAAGAAACCTTCCCCAGATTAGCCGATCCCTTGGGCTATGTGGACAAGGCCGATGTGTTTGATGTCATCAAAGCCATCTTAGCCACCCAACGGGATTACGGCGATCGCACCCAACGTCGCCACGCCCGCATGAAATACCTGATCGAAGACTGGGGACTCGATAAATTTAGAACCAAAGTAGAAGAGTATTTCGGTCAAGCCCTACAACCCTTTAAACCCCTCCCAGACTGGAAATACGAAGACTATCTCGGCTGGTATGAACAAGGGGACGGCAAGCTCTTTTTAGGCATTTCTATTGAAAATGGTCGGGTCAAAGATGAGGGTAGTTTTCACTTAAAAAAGGCGTTGAAAAAGATTACCGATGAATACGCCCTACCCATGCGCCTAACGGCCAACCATAACCTCATTTTCTACGAAATTGACCCAGAGCATAAAGCAGGAATTAACAGCATTTTGCTGCACTGTGGCATTGTCAGTGACCCCGAAAAAATAGACCCCTTAACCCGTTATTCTATGGCCTGTCCCGCCTTACCCACCTGTGGATTAGCCATAACCGAGTCAGAACGAGTCTTACCAGGGATTTTAGAACGCATTCACGAGACGTTAAATCATGTGGGTTTAGGGGGCGAAACAATCGTCATCCGTATGACCGGCTGTCCCAACGGTTGCGCCCGTCCCTACATGGCAGAATTAGGGTTTGTGGGCAGTGCGCCGGGAATGTACCAAGTATGGTTAGGAGGTGATGCTAATCAAACTCAACTGGCCCAACCCTACATCGAGAAATTACCCGACAAAGACATTGAGAAATTTCTTGAACCTCTATTTGCCTACTTCAAGCAAGAAAAAATAGAGAACGAAACTTTTGGGCAATTTTGTCACCGAGTCGGCTTTGATGCCCTAAGAACCTTCTCCGACAGTTATACACCCAAAAAACGCCGTCGTGTTCGCAAAAATCAACACCGAGTCAGCGTTCCTGATGCCATGTTTGCCCGTCTCAAACAAGCCTCCGAACAGGAAAAACGACCCATGAATCAGATTGTGCAACAGGCCCTAGAAGCCTATTTTGGTGAGCAGTAAATCCTTGTTAGGACTGATTCCTTAACCTGGGGGGAATATGGCTAGATATCCCGACTTTTCACAGTATAACTACCACGTCCAACGAGTGTTAGGCAAAAATAGTACGGGAGGCCGAGTGACCTATCTCGCCTCCCATCTTGATACTCGAAAAACCGTGGTCATCAAACAATACCAATTCGCTAAAATTGGCAATGGGAACAGTTACCGCGCCCATCAATCAGAAATAAGGGTGCTGCGATCGCTTAATCTAGCCAGTATTCCCCGTTACCTCGACTCCTTTGAAACCCCCAACGGGTTTTGCTTAGTTCAAGAGTATAAACAAGCTCCCTGTTTAGGAGAAGTCAAAGATTTAACCCCCCAAGAGATTAAACAAGTTGCCCTCAATATTCTCGAAATTCTCATTTATCTTCAACAACAAAATCCACCGGTGATTCATGGAGATATTAAACCGGATAACATCTTAATTGATCGAGATCAGGGACTCAAAATCTATTTAATTGACTTTGGCTTTGCCATCATGGGCAGTTCCGATCTCGGTATGAGTAGTAGCATTCGGGGGACGGTGGGGTTTATGCCCCCGGAAGAAATGTTTAACCGTCAATTAAGCACTGCTTCCGATCTTTATAGTGTAGGGGCGACTTTAGTTTGTCTGTTGACTGGTACTTCAGGCCACAACATTCATCAACTCATTGATCCCCACAGTTATCAACTCCATTATCAACATTTACTGCTCCATCTTCATCCCCGTTTTAGAGGATGGTTAAGGAAAATGAGCGCCCCCAACGCCAGCGATCGCTTTACTAACGCCTTCACTGCTTATCAAGCGTTAGAACCCTTGCCCGTCGAAGCAAAAGGAGTGTTATTTCCTTGGCTCATACTAGACCAGTATTCTCTAAAATCGGTTATTGTTGGGGTCAGTTTTCTCTCTTTGATGACTTTAGTGGGAATAACAGGGTTTATCTATTGGCAAGGGCGCACCGTTAGACTGTTACTCACAACGAAAGACTGTGAGGGCTGTTATTTACGGCATTTAACCTTAAGACAAGGGAATTTAGCGGGGGCTAAATTAACCGAAGCTAACTTAAAAGATTCTCACCTCAAAGAGTCTAACCTAGCTCAAGCTGACTTAAGAGGAGCAAACCTCAGTAATGCTTACTTGAAGGGTGCTACCCTTACAGGGGCGAATTTAGAGGGGGCGAATTTGCAGGGGGTTAACCTGATAGAAGCTAACTTAGAAGGAGCAAATCTAACAGGGGCGAATTTAGAAGGGGCGATCTTAAACGGGGCGAATTTAAGCCAAACTAATTTTAAATTTGCTAATTTACTTAATGCTAAACTAAAATACACAAGACTGGTTAAAAGTAATTTGGAAGGAGCGAATTTAGGGGGAGCTAACATGGAAGGTGCTAACCTAGAAAATGCCATTTTACCTGATGGTAGTCTTTCCCAGTAGTCCCTAATTTTAGTTTAGAGTGACATCGTTTTTCCTAACACAAAAGTTAATGAGAGGTAAAGAAATGATCAACATCGGTAAAATTTTAATTTTCGCTGCGATGGGAATTGTTGTTGCTAAATTTGTGGCTTCCTTCTTCGGAAAAGGGAATATTCCTTGGCTCAATAAATTAGTGACAGTTATTTTATGCTTATTTATTGGTTTTGAGGTCTATCAAATTGGAAAATTATTAATTAATCAACCATAAACATTTGAGGAAAAATCATGGTATCTCAAGGGATTTATACCCTAGCGAATGATGTCGTTTATGATCAGCTAGTGGCATTACTCAACAGTATTGAAGTGAATGTGAGTTCTGTACTGCCTATCTGTATTATTCCTTATGATGATCGGTTAGATAAAGTCAGAAATGAAATCAAAGATAGACCGAATTTAACTTTATTTGAGAATCAACAATCCATTGACAGATGGGAAAATTTTGCTCATAAAGTTTGGGACGCTCATCCCAGAAACAAAGAAAGTAAAGCCAGTCGTCCTAAATGGTACAAAGGCCATTTACATCGTAAATTTGTAGCGTTTGATGGGGAATTTGATCACTTTGTATTCTACGAAGCTGATAATTTAGCCATGAAATCTATCGAAGATGTATGGGAAAAGTTAGAAGGGTATGATTTTGTTTTTGATGACTGGGAACATCGGAAACCTACAGAAAACGCAGCATTAAATATTCCTATTATAGAATCCACTGGTTGTTATACAGAGGAACAAATTAGACCAAAGATTCATGATGCTAGTTTTTTTGCTTCTAAAAAAGGGTTATTCCCTCCCCAAGAATTAGCCGAATTAGAAGATAAATTAATTAATGAAAGAGAAGTAGAATGGATTAATAGAATTGGCTGGTGGGATGATGTTTTTCTCTATAACTATCTGACTTTACGCAGTGAACGACCTATTTATAATTTTACCCAAAGTTCTGACGCACAAGATAGGACAGGAAATTGTGCCGATGCTGATCCCTTTGTAAACATCGATAATATCCTTTACAATGAGCAAGGATTAAAACCCATTCACCGAATCCATTATATGAATTATTCTTCGGCATCTTTTGCCCGTTTATGTCAAGGAGAAGATGCAGATATTAACTATAAAGACATCTTTTTGCATTATCGTTTCTTAAAACATCCTGACCAAAAACCCAGTGAATTTATTCCCCCTAGTTCCCTCACCAAAGCTAGTAGGAAACTACAAGGAATTATGGGAAAAATTAAGCGCACTATTTCCTAAAAAATTATGGCTAAAGTAAGTGTTTGTATTCCAACTTATAACCGTTCCCATTACTTAACTTATGCAGTGAATAGTGTACTTAAGCAAACCTATTCAGACTTTGAATTAATTATTTGTGACGATGGTTCTCCTGATAATACCCCTGACGTTGTAGCAGGGTTTAAAGACAGTCGCATTCGTTATCTTCGTCATGAAAAAAACATAGGTAGAAGTCGTAATATGCGTTCAGGGTTTGAAGCATCTCAAGGGGACTATTTTATTAAGTTTGATGATGATGATGCGTTAACACCCAAGTTTCTAGAAAAAACCGTCAATATATTAGATAAAAATGCTCAAGTTGATTTTGTTTGTACCAATCACTGGGTGATTGATAAAAATAGTAATAGAGTAGAATCAGCAACAGAAGAAAATGCAATTCGTTGGGGAAAAGATCAACTGAAAGAAGGTATTATTCAAGATTTAGATTGGCAAACCTTTTATTATCAAAGTTTACAAGTTGGGTCAACTTTATTCCGTTATTCTTGTTTAAAAGAAGTCGATTATATGGACCCCAAAGCAGACGGATGTGAAGATTTTGATCTATTAGTTAGATTAGCATTAGTTGAAAAAGTTGGGTATTTTTTACCTGAGTATTTAATGGAATATCGTTTTCATGGTGGACAAACCAGTTTAGGACAAAATTTACACTTTTTACAGGCTAAATTATATTGTATTGATAATTATCAGTTTTCTGATCAAAACTTAGAAGAAAAACGAAAAATAAAATTAGCCCAAACCCAACAAGACTTGGGACTGAGATTCATTGAACAAGGAAAAACCTCAGAAGGAAGAGAACTTTTAACCTCATCAAAACAGGTGTTAGGTGCATCCAAAAGAACCAATTTAGGCTTATTAATATCCTATTTACCCGTCAACTTACGGCAACTAATTTTAAAACAATTTCGTCAATGGAAACCAAAGGATTATACTGAAAAAGTCCGCACACAAACCAACTAGGATGATAAAAAAATGGGATTATTAATTGATGGGGTTTGGCACGATCAATGGTACGATACAAAGAGTACAGGAGGGCGTTTTGTTCGCCAACAATCTCAATTTCGTCATTGGATAACCAAAGAGGGAAAAGAGGGTTTTAAAGCCGAAGCAAACCGCTATCATTTATATGTTTCTTATGCTTGTCCTTGGGCCCACAGAACCTTGATTTTTCGAGCCATTAAAGGACTAGAAGCAATGATTTCTGTCTCTGTTGTTCACTGGTTTATGGGAGAATATGGTTGGACATTTAAACCAGGAGAAGGGGTCATTGCTGATTCCATTCATCAAGCTAAATATTTGTATGAAGTTTACACAAAAGCAGATGAAAAGTATACAGGAAGGGTAACAGTTCCTATTTTATGGGATAAGAAAACCAATACCATTGTTAATAATGAATCCTCGGAAATTATTCGGATGTTGAACAGTGAATTTGATCACCTTGGGGCTAAACCGGGCGATTACTATCCAGAAGCGTTAAGAGAAAAGATTGAGCAAGTTAATGACAGAATTTATAAAACAGTTAATAATGGGGTCTATAAAGCTGGATTTGCCACCACTCAAGAAGCCTATGAAGAAGGGGTTAACCCCTTATTTGAAACCTTGGATTGGATAGAACAAAGACTATCTCATTCACGCTATTTAATGGGAGATCAATTAACAGAAGCAGATTGGCGATTATTTACCACATTAGTGAGATTTGATGCGGTTTATGTAGGACATTTTAAGTGTAATAAAAAACGGATTGTTGATTATCCTAATTTATGGGGATACGTCAGAGAATTATATCAATTTCCCAAAGTCGCAGAAACGGTAAATTTTAAGCATATTAAAGGACATTATTATCAAAGTCATAAAACCATTAATCCTACGGGAGTTGTTCCTGTGGGGCCTGATATCGATTTTAATCTTCCTCATGGAAGGGGTGTTTAGTTATCTCGTCTTAATACAGAAACTTCAAAGGGATATAATTTCGAGGGTAAGTCAATAATTTTACCGACTTCCCTCTCATTAGACACTAATACTTCCCAAGTATAAGGGGCAATATATTCGTCTACCGCTAAATCTTTTTCATAGGAAAAGTTGATAAGAATTAAAACTGTTTCGGCTTCCGTTTTTCGAGTATAAGCTAAATGTTCATAGGGATAATGAATTAAACTATTCCAGCGACCAAACCGTAACGCTTCACTGGCTTTTCTTGCTTTGATTAACTGTCGATAAAAGTTTAATAAAGAGTCAGGATCTTTTAACTCTTTTTCTACATTTTTTTCTGTGTAATTACTATTAACAGGAAGCCAAGGTTCAACCTCTTTTCCAAAGCTAAATCCTGCGTTAACCGAATCATTCCATTGCATCGGTGTTCTGGCACCATCCCTAGGCGGCGGTAATTCTCCACTCTCACTTTTAATAATAGCTTTATCTTGAATTTTATCAGTGGGAATATCTAGATTATCTACCATCCCAATCTCTTGACCATAGTATAAAAATGGAGTGCCTCGAATGGTTAATAAAATAGCAGCAGATGCTTGAGCAATTCCTAGGGGATTTGTACATAAACTACATTCAATCCAACGGGATAAATGTCGAGGAATATCATGGTTATCTAAAAAATAGGTTGGCCATGCACCTTCGGGGGTAATCAGTTCTTTTTTGATAATTTCTCGTTGTAAATAGCCAGGATACCAAGGACTAAAAGGAAATTCAAAAGTAAAAGCAAGGTGCAATTCATCGTTATCAACTCCGTAAAACATGGTTGAATCATACAGTCGATTATCGATAAACGTTTCCCCGATTAAAACCCGATCTTGATATTCATCTATTAACTTTCTTATTTCTCGAATAACTTGATGATTTTCGGGTAAGTTTTTATCATATAAATGGTGTTGATTATTATAGTTATTTTTATCAGTTGCTCCAAATTTTATAGGATTATAGCGATAATATTTGTCTTTGCTGTACACACTAGACGCATCTAATCTAAACCCATCAACTCCCTTATCCAACCAAAAGCGAATAATCGCAAAAATAGCAGCTTTGACTTCTGGATTATTCCAGTTTAAATCTGGTTGATTTTCGTTAAACGTATGATAATAATATTGTTGTCTGGCTTCGTTAAACGTCCAACCCGTTCCCCCAAAATAAGATAACCAATTATTAGGCACGCCTCCATCGGGTTCGGGATCTTGCCAATGATACCAATCACTTTTAGGATTATCTTTACTACTACTAGATTCAACAAACCAACTATGTTGATTAGATGTATGATTAACCACTAAATCTAAGATGATTTTAATTCCCCTACGATGAGATTCAAAAAGCAAATTCTCGAAATCTTTTAAGCTGCCAAAGGTATCACTAATATCATAATAATCACTAACATCGTATCCATTATCAATCATGGGAGATTGATTAATAGGCGATAGCCAAATGGCATCAATTCCTAAGGAAGTTTCACTATTAGAATCACCATCATTGAGATAGTCTAATTTTTTAATAATTCCTTGTAAATCTCCAATTCCATCCCCATCACTATCGGCAAAAGTTAGGGGGTAAATTTGATAAATAACACCGGTTTCCCACCATTTTTCGCTATTAAGATTTTTGCTTTTTTCCATGTTCCGATTATTTCCTAACTACCTTAAAACCTTACACTATTCTAACATATTAGAGAACCTTGATTTTATTAAGTGTTATTATTTTTTATTGTGTCAATGATTAAATCGTTGATTATTTATCTAGATTTTACATTTATTTATATAGCGTTTCTCGGACTCATGAGGTACACCTAACTCCTGCCTCCTGCCCTCTGCCTCCTGCCTCAAAGCGATCACCTTTGTACCTCACAAGTATGGGAATTGCTATATATGAGACTGTTATTTTCTCAAGATTTATGGGAACCCTATGTATAGTTCTAAAAAATTAGACTGAAGGATCTGAGTAATTAAACTTACGTCACCCTCTACAACAATTATGAATAGTACACAAAAAGCATTTTCTGTTACCTTGATTAATCCCAATACTAATCAAGAAAAAACCATTTATGTCCGAGAAAATGAGTTAATTTTGGATAAAACAAAAGGAGAAATTCCCTATTGTTGTTCTGCTGGTGCTTGTACGGTTTGTACGGCTAAATTATTACAAGGAGATGTGGTACAAACAGCCCAAGCGATTCAATTTTTAGGTCGAACTGTGGTGGATGCAGGATACATTCTTCCTTGTGCTGCGTCTCCTACTTCTGATTGTAAAATTCTCACCCATCAAGAAGATGAAATCTTCTAAACTTTCGATTTAATGACAACAATTTAGTTAAAAACTTCTGAGAAATATATTTTTTCTTTCAGAAGTTTTTTTATCCTAACCTTTACATCAATAATTTTTTCTACTATTTTATAGCACTAAGTATTATGCTTAGGGCATTAATAAAGGAGAGAATCTATATGTTTTTAATTCCTCAAGTTTCTGCAACTACTTGGATTATTTGGATTATGTTAAATATCCTATATCCCACTTATATTTATACTTTGATTTTAAACATTATTCTGCCTAATATCACTACACTTTTGTGGGGATTGGTGTTTTTAGTTAATGCTCCACCATTGGGGTTCGTTTTTCTTGTTTATGTTGTTGTTTACGCCTTTATTTTTTGGCTAATTTCTTTGGGTTGTAGTCTATTAATTGATAAATTACCCTATATTTTCTTAAAAATTTTTGCACTTATTCTGATTTTTCTTATTTTATTAAAGCCAACTTTTTCACCGATTTATGGTTCAGGGTCAGGATTTCGAGCCGGAAACCTACCCGGGAAAAATCTATGGCAATGGTATAATATAGTTCAATAAAAGAATAAGAGAAAAACTCACTTTAAAATCTAAATTTATTCTACAATATGATCGATATTCTTTTGTAATAAAATAGTAAAAGCTTGAGCATCAACAGGAGGAGAAAAATAATACCCTTGCCCCCATTGATACCCTAATTTTTTCAAAGCATCTATTTGATACCGTTCTTCAACTCCTTCAGCGATTAATTGTAATTGAAGTTCATGAGCTAACCCACCAACAATACGAATAATGGCATCATTTTTATTAGTTTGTCCTAAATGAATGACAAAGGAACGATCAATTTTTAAAGTATTCAACGGCAAACGATGTAAATAACTCAAAGAAGAATACCCGGTTCCAAAATCGTCAAGACAGATTTGAATATTTAACTGTTGTAATTGATATAAAATATCGAGGACAGTGTGGAAATTTTTCAAACATACTGTTTCGGTAATTTCCAATTTTAAATGTTGCCGATTGAGTCCAGTTTCATCTACAATCTCAGTAATTTTATCCTTTAGATAAGGATCAGAAAATTGTTTTGGGGAAAGATTAACACTGATAAAATGAGGAGCCAATCCTTTAAAGGTTTGTTGCCATTGATAAAGCTGTTGACAAGCAGATTTAAGAACCCAACGATCAATTTCAATAATTAATCCAGTTTCTTCTGCTAAGGGAATAAAATCATTAGGAGGAATCAACGATTTACCAGGAGGATGCCAACGAACTAAGGCTTCAGTCCCAACAATTTTTTCACTTTCAAAACAAAAAATAGGTTGATAATAAACCACTAATTCTTGACGTTTTAGGGCTTGTCTGAGATCATTTTCTAAATGTAATTCTTTGAGCGCCGATAGGTGCATAGTTGGAGCAAAAATTTCGTGACAAGCTTTCCCCTTTGCCTTAGCGCGATACATAGCAGCATCCGCATCCCTCAATATTTGTTCCGGATGATGATAATGTTCTCCACTAATGGTAATGCCAATACTAGCAGACATAAATACTTCTCGATTGTTCAACATTAGAGGTGGTTTAAGAACTTCATGAATGCGTTGGGCAACAATAACCGCTTCTTGTATTTCTCGAATATCCCTCAACAAAAAGACAAATTCATCTCCTCCAAACCGCGCTAATATATCTCCTTTGCGATGACATTGTTGTAAGCGTTTGCTGATTTGTTGGAGCAGTTGATCTCCTGTTAAATGACCTAAACTATCATTAATCACTTTAAAGCGATCTAAATCAAGAAAAAGAAGGGCAAAATGATCCTCTTTACGTCGTTGATTTTGAATAATAGCTTGTTCTAATTCTTCTATTAAAGCCAAACGATTGGCTAAACCGGTTAATTTATCATGATAGGCATCATATCTGAGTTGTTGAGCCGTATAATGACGTTCCGTAATATCATGACAGTTAATAACAAATCCTGCCACAGAAGGATCGTCCTGGAGGTTTTTGGCGATCGCATCTAACATCACCCAGTTGTCATCGTGGGTACGAACTCGGAACTCCTGAAGCAGTCTGGAATCTTGGGATTTTTGTTTAGTTATTTCAAAGACTTCTCTAATACGCTTTCTATCTTCTGGATGGATGAGAGCAAAAAAATTTTCGTTTTTAAGCTGTTCTGGATCATAGCCTAAAATCCGTTGTACCGAAGGACTCAAGTAAATAAATTGACCCTCTGAAGAGATAATGAGGATAATATCGATCGCATTTTCAATCAAGGAGCGGAACCGTTGTTCACTTTCTCTAAGAGCTTTTTCTGCTTTTTGTTGTTCGAGGAGGGCCTGTTTTTGTTGTCGACGCAGGGCAAATTCTTCGAGCGATCGCTGTAAAATATTGGGTAAGTGAAATAAACGATCTTTGAGTAAATAATCTGTAATTCCTGCTTTCATACATTGAACGGCGGCTTCTTCCCCTAAACTTCCTGTGACGAGGATAAACGGAATTTTTTGCTCGGACTGTTGCAAAAGGTTTAGGGCTTCTAGGCCATTAAATCCAGGAAGACGATAATCTGCTAATACAGCATCATAGCTATTTTGTTGTAGTTTTTCTGTGTAAATAGTGGCGGTTTCTGCGATATCATAAGTAAAGTCTAGATCAGCATTCGTAAGAGAAATAAGGATTAATTCTACATCTTCAGGAACATCTTCAAGCAGTAATAAATGTATGGGAGTTTTAATGTCATTGTTAGATAATGTTGATTTTACAATGTCTGAAGACATAAAGGTTTACTCTCTTTGCGCTTAGGGTAGTATCGCTCGACAATTGATAATCAAAAATTTTTTTGTTTAAGGAAGGCAAGACCCGAAATAGTCGTTTTTTGAGCTTTTGATAAGAATAATTAAGTATTCTATCAGCTTTGATTGGGAGTAGATTATAGAGTTATAACTATCCCAATACGTAATTAATAAGAATTATCAAACAGGAGGTTGATTTAACATCATCCAATAGAAACCTACCTGTCGAGCGATTTCGATAAATTGTTGAAAGTCAAAGGGTTTAATAATATAACTATTGACCCCTAAATTATAACAAGCTTGTATGTCTCTGTCTTCTGCGGATGAAGTCATCACCACAACCGCGATGTTTTTGGTATGGGGATCACGGCGAATTGCTTCTAAAACTTGAACCCCATTTATTCTAGGTAATTTTAAATCTAATAGAATGAGTCGTGGTAATTGTTGTCTTGGGTTATTCCCATTGATACCAAATAAGTATTGTAGTGCCTGTTCTCCATCTTCTACAATATCCATTTGATTAACAAAATGATAATTTTCTAGAGCTAATTGAATTAATTCGATATCGTTAGGATCGTCTTCTACAAGTAACATTCGAGTGGCATTTCCTCTGATCATAAGATTATTGGGACTAACAGCTAAGTAGGAATTCTGAAGAAAATTTAAAAACTAACAAGTCTTTTCTATTTAACAGTTAATCTAATACAAACAACTGTGATAGTCATCACTAACCAGTTATTTTTGGGTTAAATAACTCATACTAATATAAAAACAAGATAACTAATCTCCGAATTTTTACCCTTGACAATATATCAGAAATAATTATGAAATTAGTTGGATACCAAAATGATCAGCTATTATAGTTAGTGATGAATGATAGTAAATGTTGTCTTTTACTGATTTATAGTTTACGCTTAATCTTCTCTATTGACCTATGAACAAACTAAGTAACTTATGGAAAATCTTGCCATTTTCTTTAAACAGATGTACAGAAAAAGGAAGTTATTTAATAACGATTGAAGTTTTAAGTTTGATGATAATTGCAATGATATTACTAGCATTTTTTTGGCAATTATCCCAATTCAAAAAACTCAATTATCAACTGAAAGAAGAAGTGAGCAAACGAAAAGAAACTGAAGAAAAGTTTCGAGCAATTTTTGATCAAACCTTGCAATTTATTGGTTTATTAGATTTAGACGGAAATGTTCTTGAGGCCAATGAATCTTCGTTAAATTGTGTCGGTATCAAGGAAAAAGATGTCATCGGTCAACCCTTTTGGGAAACCCCTTGGTGGAATCATTCCTCTCAATGTCAAACTCAATTAAAAACAGCTATAAAAGAAGCAAAAAAAGGTAAAATCATACGTTTTGAAACCATACATTATGATCAAAACCAACAAAAAGTTTATGTTGATTTCTCTCTCAAACCTATCAAAAATGAACAAGGGAAAATTATTTTTTTGATTCCGGAAGGTCGAGATATCACAAGTCTCAAACAAACTGAGAACAAACTCCAAAAAAGTCAACAGAAAATCGAAGCTATTTTTGACCTTTTACCTGACTTATTTTTTCGCATGAAAGCCAATAGTATTATTTTAGAATATAGAGGATCACCTAGCTCTAAGCTCTATGTTCCTCCAGAAGTTTTCTTAGGAAAATCGATATTAGAGATGTTACCTGAAGCGGTGAGTCAAAAATGGGAAAAAGCGATCTCTCATGTATTAAGATTAAACACTTTGGTTTCGATAGAATATAGTTTACCGATGGACACGGGAGAAGAATATTATGAAGCGAGATTAGTTCCGTTTGCTGAAAAAGAAGTGGTTGCTATTGTTCGTAACATTACTCAAACAAAAAAAGCAGAATTAGAACTAAAAAAATCTAAAAACTTCTTACAAACCATTATTGATTATTTGCCGATCGCCCTTTTTGTTAAAGATGGAACAGCCAATAGGTTTGGTCGACTCTTATTAGTCAATAAATCTTGTGAAGAGCTATTTGGACTCGATTCTTCAGAAATTCTTGGCAAAACAGGTTATGATTTATTTCCCCTTGAACAAGCAGAATTTTACGAACAGAAAGATAAACAAGCCTTTAAAAAAAGGGTTCCTGAATATATCCTAGAAGAACCCATTGATAGCTATACCAAAGGTAAACGAATCGTGCGAACTGTTAAAGTTCCTCTCTATGATGAGCAAAATAACCCTGAATATTTAATCTGTATAACCGAAGATATTACTCAAGAAAAAAAAGCAGAAATTCAACTCAAAAAAAGTCATCAGCTTTTACAAGCCATTAGTTTAGCACAATCCCAATTTATTGCTGATGCCCTGCCTACTGTTTTATTTAATGACTTATTAGAAAATCTCTTAAACTTAACAGAAAGTGAGTACGGTTTTATTGGAGAGATTTTTTACAGCGATCGCGGCGAACCTTATTTAGAAGAAACCCATATGAAAGTGAGGGGAAACCCTTACCTAAAAACCCATGCTTTAACTAATATTGCTTGGAATGAAGAAACCCGAAAATTTTATGATGAAAATGCGCCCCAGGGCATGGAATTTCATAATTTAAAAACCTTATTTGGTGCCGTTATCACCACAGGAAAACCTGTCATTGCTAATGATCCCAATAGTGACCCCAGACGAGGGGGTTTACCTGAAGGTCATCCTTCTCTTGATGCTTTTTTAGGACTTCCTTTTTACCATGATAATCAGTTAGTAGGAATGGTAGGGGTTGCCAATCGTCCAGGAGGTTATGATCAGGATGTGATTGACTATTTACAACCCTTTTTAACCACCTGTGCTAACCTAATTAAAGGTTATCGTAATGAACGAAATCGTCAACAAGCAGAACAAGCAAAAGAAGCCAGCGAAAAAAAATTACAAGCTTTATTAAAATATTCTTCTGATATTGTTTCTATTTTTGATCGACAAGGAAAGCTAATTTATAATTCTCCTGCAGCCCAAAAAATTCATGGCTTTTCCCCTGAAGAAATGCTTCAACACAATACATTTAACTTTATCCATCCTGATGATCGCGCTAGAGTAGGAAAAAAGTTTTCTCAACTTCTTAATAACCCCCAAAAAACAGTCACAGTTCAATATCGTTATCAAAAAAAAGGAGATGATTATGTATGGATGGAAGCAGTGGCCAGTAATCAATTGCATGACCCTAATATACAGGGAATTGTGGCGAATTCTAGGGATATTAGCGAACGAAAAGAAACAGAAGAAATCTTAAGGGAAAGTGAAGAGAAATTCCGTCAATTGGCAGAGAATATCCATGAAGTTTTTTGGATGATTGATATTTCTAAAACCGATCCCAATTATCAAAAAAGTGTCTATGTCAGTCCTGCTTATCAAGAGGTTTGGGGATACGATCCAGAAGATACCTATGAAGATCCCATGCAATGGATAGAAGCTATCCATCCCGACGATCGCCAACAAATTAAAACAGAATTCGCGCAAAAATTACTAGAAGGAGGATTTGACTATCAATATCGGATTATTCGACCTGATGGAACCATTCGCTGGATCAGAGATCGAGGGTTTCCTGTCAAACATCAATCAACAGACTTTATTCGTGTCACTGGGTTAGCAGCAGATATCACCGAACAAAAAGAAAAAGAAGAAGAAATTAAACGCTTAAATCAACAATTAGAGGAACGAGTTGCCCAGCGTACTGCAGAACTGGAAATGTTGTTAAATACCCTGCCGGACTTCATCTTTGTGGTGGAACGCAACACCATGAAATTCTTGTTTTGTAATCAAATCTTTGCCCAAGGAATCGGTTTTGAACACCGCAAGAATGTGGAAGGTAAAACGATTTTTGAGTGTTTTCCGGCTGAAATGGCGGATTATTTTGCTCACCAAAATCAACAGGTGTTTAACTCGGGAGAAACCCTCCATCTGGAAGAAACCATTACCTTACCGGACGGCGATCTCTATTTTGATACCTATAAAGTTCCCCTCAAAAATTGTCAAGGAGAGATATACGCCCTTTTAGGAACCTCTCGTGACATGACGGAGTTAGTGAAGACAAAGCGAGTGTTGATGGAACGAACTACCCAACTCGAAGCGACTAATCAAGAATTAGACTCTTTTTGTTATTCCGTTTCTCACGATCTACGGGCCCCATTGCGACATATTCATGGGTTTGTCAATGCTTTGAAACAAAGACTGTTAGGGACTGATATCATAGACGATCCTAAAGTTATTCATTATTTAGAGGTGATCGAAAAGAGTAGTGAAAAAATGGCTCATTTAATTGATGGGTTACTCACCCTATCTCGGGTAGGACGACGAGAGTTTACCTTTCATCAGGTTGATCTTAATTCTGTTGTTAAAACCGCTATTAATATGATTGCTTGTGACGATCAGATCATTGACTTTAGCATAAAAATATTGCCCACAGTATCAGGAGATTCCGCTTTATTACAACAGGTTTTTCTTAATTTGTTACAGAATAGCATTAAATTTAGTCGGGGGCGAAATCCCATTTTAATTGAAATTAATTGTTTAGAAGATGGCACAATTTTTGTTACCGATAATGGGGTGGGATTTGATATGCAATATGTTGATCAATTGTTCGGCGCATTTCAACGATTGCATTCTCAAAGAGAGTTTGAAGGGACAGGGATTGGTCTTTCTATTGTTCAGCGTATTATTCACCGTCATGGCGGCCGTATTTGGGCTGAAAGTGTCTTAGGAGAAGGGGCAACCTTTTATTTAAAATTACCCTAATTTTTCTCCCTGTAACGACATTCAGGTTCGGGAAAATTATAGGGACATTCTAAGTAAACAGTCTGTCCTTTGCGATCGTCGGCTTGACAGTTAAGCCATCCGTTATTATTCCTATCAATTCCTTCGCAGTTAATCGCGTTCATACTATAGCCTCTGGCGAATAATCTTAGTTTTTTTTCCGCCGTTTGTCGAATTTGACGACTACTGGGATCTTCTAAGACATTAGACAAGGTAATAATTAGAATGATAGTAATAATAACAGCAGCAATTAATAGATTGAACCCGTTAAAGACGGACTGTTTATTTTGTTCAATTTTATTCACCGTAACACCGATAAGAATCCAATTCTCTTAATAAAGCAAAAGCAGCACTTTCTGATTTAGCAATGGGTTGAAGACGGTCAATCACTTGGGATAATTGATCCCCAGTGGTGGGATTTTCTAATAAAGGAACATCGGGGAATACTTGAGAAAAAGCTTTAATTCTTTCTCTGGTTTTCCAGGGTAGGGGAATTACTTTTTTGGTTTTCATGGTTCTAACACCTTTGAGTTATTTGCGTTATCGTACATATCATATAAATAGGATTGACAAGAATTTAAGGAAGTCTTTTGATTAGTTAAAAAGCTAGAAACTGCCAGAGAAACTACCTCGTTAAATCCTAAAGGAGCATGATTTTCAATAAAGTTTGTCAATAGTATATAGGTGTCTTCTGGTATTTCAACTTCAAGAGCAATAGGAGTTTTCATGTCTTTCTCTAAGAAGAATAACGATAAAAGTGGAGAAATTTAGTATTATTTCGTTTTTTAAGTATGGGTTAGAGTTGATAGCAATCTGACAGTTATTACTTAAGGTTAGTCTATTTTTTGGGTTATTTAGTGTGTGAAACAAGTTAGATCCTAAAAGTCCCGATAACCATTACAATAAACATTTATGACCTTAAGAATTACATCTGACTTATGTATATTAACATAGGATATCAAAAAAGAGATGAGATTTTTTTAAACAAGCATTAACTTAAGATTTTTCCCCATCAATTGCCACAAGTCTATGATTTGGTTTTCTCCTGTTGAAAAGTTAGGTATTTCTGTGGAAAACTGGGTAAACCTTGTGGAAAATATTGATAAGCTTGTGAAAAAAGTTTGGGAAATTGAGAATGAAAACTTTGTTTAAGAAGACTGTTGATAAGACTTTTGTATATCTGTGATGGAAAATAACGCTTGAAAAGTTAACCCTTGACTTTCATAAAAAGCAGCCCCTCCTTGTTCTCTATCCACTAGAGCAAGGACAGTATTAACCGTGTAACCAACGGCCCGTAATCGTTCCACCGCTAACATGGCTGACTTACCGGTTGTTACCACATCCTCTAACACAACCACCGTCGCGCCTGGGGAAAGGGTGGGTCCTTCGATATAAGCTTGAGTGCCGTGACCTTTGGCTTCTTTGCGAATAATTAAAGCAGGAATAGGGCAATTTTCGTAAGCAGACACCACACTCACCGCGCTAACAATGGGATCGGCACCCAAGGTGAGTCCGGCAACCCCTTGAGTGTTGGTCGGTAACATGGATAATAATAAGCGACCAATAGCCAATGCTCCCTCAGCTTTGAGCGTCACCTGTTTTCCGTTGATATAGTAACTGCTTTTTTGACCCGAAGATAGGGTAAAGTCCCCTTCTTGGTAAGCTAATTTAACAAATAAATCTAAAAGATAAGATCGTAACGCTGATAAATCGGCAGTGGCAACGGAAATCATAAATTAAGTCTCACAGGTGATAACTATAATAATAAAACTTAATCAACTCAAAGCGAAACCTCTCAGAGACTGTTTATAAGTAGAATCTTAAGACGGTAGGGTGGGCAAGTCAAAGACTTATAGCAGTTCTCATACTTGTGAGGTACAGAGGTTATCGCTTGGAGGCAGGAGGCAGGGGGCAGGAGGCAGGAGTTAAGTGTACCCCATGAGTCCGAGAAACGCTATATCTAAACTAACTTCACCCTTGAAAACCTTGCCCACCTTACAAAACTCGTTGTGATTATTCCTTTAGGAACAGTCTCTCAGACCTCAACAAAAAAATTAGCTAAAATACGGGTGGTTATGAATCCATAGCTGTCACTATGGTTAATAAAAAACATGACCGCATGATTCAAAATTAATTGTGAGGAGATGAAACAAGGATGTATAAAGCCTTATTACCCGCTTTGATGGTGGGGTCGGCGTTAGTCACTCATGTCAGTTACGCTGAACCAGTACCCACCCCTTACCCTTCACAGACAACTCAACAAAACCAACCGAACGTACCTGCTCAAAATTACGATTATCAAACCACCTTAGAACAACTCCGTAGTATTCAAGAGTTACGAGACGTTTCTCCTACGGACTGGTCTTATCAAGCTTTAAGAAATTTAGTTGAGAATTATGGTTGTATTGTGGGTTATCCCGATCGCACCTATCGCGGCGATCGCGCTTTGACTCGGAATGAATTTGCCGCCGGTTTAAACGCTTGTATGGAACAGCTAGAACGGCGTTTACTCGAGGTTCGTGGTGCCGGTTCAGCCGCTTATCAAAATACTGCACCTGAAGTTCAAGCTATTCCTGAAGAACCGGGAGAACATTTTACCCATGTCATGGATCGGGCGTTTTATAACGAAAGTTTACGCTTTTATGACAATACCGATATGTTTGGCCAAATGAATAAGATTTTTGGCTGGCGATATGCTCCGGGTTCTTTCTTTGATAATACGATTGCCAATGACGCGAAAACCATTGAAGCGGTATTATGGGATGGTCTCAGACAACAAACGGCTGGACCGAGAATTCGTACCCCTGACATTGTTAACCCCTTTAATTCTTCTTTAACCGGCAACCCTGACTACATTCGCACTCAACCCCCAACCCTACGCGATCGTCAGTTTGAGCAACAACGCATTCCTATTATGCCTTAGGTAACGAAGTCAGAAGTTCCACAGCGAAGCTCCTGCTCTAGCGAACAGAAGTCAGAAGTCAGAATGAAAAAAGGTTAATTTTTATGTTGTTTTAGCGCGATAATTTCGTGATTAATTTTTACTTCTGACTTCACACTTCTGACTTCTTGAATCACCCCATCAAAATAACATTATCAATGACATGAATGACCCCATTATCTGCTTCAATATCAGCAGCGATAACGGTGGCATTTTTCACTTCAAAACCATCAGAACAATCAATAGAAATGGGCGAACCTTCCAAAGAAGTAACAGAGTTAACTTTAGCTAAGTCGGCTTTCATTAGTTTACCTGGAACTACATGATAGGTCAAAATACGGGCGAGTTGAGGCACATTTTGCACTAAGGTTTGAATGGTTCCTGGTGGTAGTTTAGCAAAAGCAGCGTCGTTGGGTGCAAAAACAGTCAGAGGACCTTCTCCTTTTAAAGCATCCACTAAATTTGCTGTTTTAACCGCAGTTACTAAGGTTTCAAACCCTTCTGTATTGACAGCAATATCAACAATATCAGGCATATTTTTAAGATTATTTTTACTATTGTTTTAGAGAGTGTTTATAAATAAAATATTAAAGCGGTAAGGTGGGCAAATCAGAGATTTATCTAGACTACCCATAAAGTAGAAAATTTTGCCCACCCTACAAAACTGGTTTTTAATATTCCTTTAATAAACAGTCTCTTAATTGATTATAAACCACAACGGCAAAATTAAAAATACAGTCAGGTAGAAGATTTTAATGAAGAGAATAACATAAGAAAAATTGAAGACAAAGATTGTGATAAATTATTATAGCAATCAGGTTTCAGTTGTGAGAAAGGGTTTAAGAGATATTATTAATCGTCAGAAACATCCGTTAACTGCGATTTAGAAAATAAAATAGAGAGTATCATTTCATTCTCTTTAACTCTTATATATATTCCTTTCGTTTCATTATTAATACAAAGATTTAAAAATCAGTTATCATTACCTAAAGAAAAATAAATCCCCTAAATTCCTAATAGTCAATACTTCATCCAACAAGGAAAATTTAAAATATCTATGGCAATACCTATTATAATTAGGACGTTAATGAGATTCCTCGTTCCTCGGAATGACAACTTATGCTAAACTAAAACTTATTCTCTCTTATTCAATGTTAAATGTTTTCTAAAGATAATCTTTTTGCTGTTTCTTTGTTTCCCTATTTAGGATTTTTATGGTTTCTGACTCGTTCCCAAGAAACCCCCCGTTTAGCATTAATTGGGTTTTATGTTTTATTGGTATTTGTAGGGGTTACGATTCCTGCTGGAATTTATGCTAAAGTTCAATATGGGGAAGCATTAGCGAATATTGACTGGTTACATGGTAGCGCAGAATCTTTTTTAACTTTGTCTAATATTTTAGTCGCTTTAGGATTTCGTCAAGGAATTATAGAGTATCAAAAGAAACAAGAAAAAACTCAAACCGATGATTAATTAATACTGATGATTTTTTGCACAGGAATAACCAAATCAGGAAACGCTAAAGGACTAATATTTCCCTCAGTTAAAATTAATTTTGTGGTGTAATTTTCCTGTTTTAAATCCTTAAAAATTTTTAATTGATTATTGTTTAAATCAACGATCCAATATGCTTTTCCTAAAGGTTTAACGATAGCAACGTCGGGAGAGGTTTCAGAATTATTCGGTAAGGTAACGGGTTTAGCGTCTCGAATTTTAGCACGATTTTTGAGTAAATCTTTTAAATAATCAGCACATTCTGAATTATAGTAAGCATGACTTTCTACTTCCGGTGTCATGACAATAATTTCTCCTTTTAATAACTCTACCCTTTGATCTGCAAAACACCCGGTTGCGATCGCTTGATGATAGTGTTCAATTGTCTATTGATAAGTGTTTCGTGTCATGATAATTTATGAGTAACACCACTGTTTATATTTTATCCTAAATACAAAACATAAAAACCATGAAATCCTTACCTATTCCCTTCTTTTTTGATGCTCATAAAGTTGACCAATTTTGGCGAGTTCCTTATCAACAAAGAGCAGAAGAAGCGAAACAATGGCGAGGAAAATATCAAATCTCTTCATCAATAGAAGATAAACATAAAACTATTTTATTATTAATAGATATCCAAAATACTTTTTGTTTACCTGATTTTGAATTATTTGTTGCAGGAAAATCGGGGAATGGTGCAGTAGAAGATAATATACGTTTATGTGAATTTATTTATAAAAATTTAGCTAATATTACTACTATTGCAGCTACAATGGACACCCATAAAGCAATGCAAATTTTTCACCCTATTTTTTGGGTAGATGCACAAGGAAACCATCCTCAAGCTGGTATTACTATGATTAGTTATGAAGATGTTAAAAAAGGAAGATGGAAAATCAATCAAAATATTGCCTATAATTTAAACATTTCCTTAGAAAAACTAGAAAACTATGCCCTACACTACGTTAAAAAAGTAACCGAAGATAGTAAATATCCCTTAACCATTTGGCCCTATCATTCCATGTTAGGAGGAATCGGTCATAGTTTAGTGTCTTCGGTTGAAGAAGCCTTATTTTTTCATACTATGGTTCGCAGTAGTCAAACCCAATTTGAATTAAAAGGAGATAACCCTTTAACCGAAAATTACTCGGTTTTGAGTCCTGAAGTATTAGACAATAATCAAGGGGAAAAAATAGCGCAAAAAAATACCCAATTTTTAAACCAATTACTCTCTTTTGAGCAAATTATTATTGCCGGTCAAGCAAAAAGCCATTGTGTCGCTTGGACAGTGGAAGATTTATTGACAGAAATTCAACAAACAGACCCAAACTTAGCTAAAAAAGTTTATCTTTTAGAAGATTGTACTTCTCCCGTGGTGATTCCCGATGTGATTGACTTTACAGACAAAGCAGATTCAGCTTTTCAACGCTTTTCTGAAGCTGGAATGTATCGGGTTAACTCCACTGATGAGACTATCTTTAAATTAATAGACTAACGATCAAAATAAAAGTTCTCCCCACACTCCCCACACTCCCCACCCCTCCCACACTCAACGTAACTAGAATAATAACGGTTCACTAATAACTGTCAATCATTTGTTATCCTTGATCTCAGGAGTGAACAATGATTGCTCTATCTTAAAAACGAGTGATTCTAAAACAGAGTTAATTATGAATAAAGTCAAAACCTTGGCCGCAGGATTATCTAAACGCTTTATGGCGACTTTAGCCTTATCGGGATGTTTATTAGCTGGTGTGCAAACTTTGTCTCTTGCTAATGGTAACTCCGGACTGGTTATTTTTAGTGGAGTTGAAGAACGTAGCGATATCCTCAACTATAAACTGGACTTTAATGGAAGACCCAGATTTTATGGGGAACGGATGAGACTGCGTATCTCTAAAAAGAAATTAACCCAAGGGGTTAGTAAGTTTTTTATCTCTTATCTCAAAGATCCCGAATTTGATGGTAAATTTAACACTAAATCCGTAGAAGTCCGCGTTGATGGCGAATCTCTCCCCCTCAGAGAAGTTTACTGGGATAAAGAGAGTCGGGTGGTAGAAATTGACCTCAAAGAACCCCTAGAAGCAGGAAATTCTGCTGAAATTGTCTTTTCTAACGTGAAAAATCCCAGTTCTGGTACTTACTACTTCATTGGTGATGTACTAACATCAGGACAAATTCCCTTGCGGGTTTATGTCGGGACTTGGATTGTTTCTTTTTCTCGTACGTAATGTAATTTTAGGGTTCGGGGTTTGGAGTCAGCTATCAATTTTAAATCCCAATGAATCTGGAAGCCTCAACTATATTGCTTGCAATTAGTTGGGGTAGTTCACCCATACTCCTAACCCCTGTCTCCTGCCTCCTATTAAAATCTTTTCTCATATCTCACCCGAAACTCATTAAACGCATAATCATAAGATAAACGAACATAACCTTTATCTTCCACTTCATAAATGGTTTCTAAGAAAGGAACAATCCGAAAATCTGTACTATCTATGGTTTCACTAACAGAGGTTTCAATATCGTAGATGAGAGTTTGAAACACCATCGGTAAAGCTAATTGAACAATTCCAAATTGTATTAATTGTTCTGTACTTTGTCCTTGCAAAGCTTCTGCTAGAACCAAAACTTGTTCACCGAGTAAACGAACGATCTCCCCTTGACTTTTGGGCGGGCTACTGGTTAAGTTCAACACAGGATTACTTAATAGTTGTTCGTCGTTATTTCCTTGGTTAGCTAAAGTTTGTAAACAGGTACTCACTTTGTCTAAATCATCTTGAGATAAATTGGTTTTGGTTTGAATGGGTTTGAGGGGATCTTGTAATTGACACACTTCGTATCCTTCTCGTCCTAAGTTGGGAACCAATTGAGACAAAGGTCCATTAAGGGCTAAATTAATGTCAACCCGTTGCACTTTATTGAGACTATCATCAGGAATTTCGGTGGTGTCTCCTGAACGGAACTTTTTACTGGTATTAGGAACCTCAGAAACAATGGTTCTCATCCCTAGATCAAGGGTAGGATTTAATAATCCTTGATCGGGAGTAAATACAATTCTATTTTCTTTGCGTCGTTCAATAAAAAAGCGAGTTTCTAAAAAGTTGACTAACCCTCGATTGACGATAATTTCTCCTTCTGGTTGCAATGCTGTCAAATCACTAAGAGAACCGTTAACCGCCACATTTCCCCCAAAATCAAACCGAAATAGGGGTAAGACTTCTACAAATAAGTTGTCTAAACTAACTTCAAAATTTTGTAACTTTGGCATAAAAGGAACGGGTTGATTACTGGCAGTTTGTTTCCTTCGTTTTGGGATTACCCAACGATTAATTTCGGCAACGGTTTCTTCTTTACTCTGTAGTTGAGTGGGGATAAATATCTGACCATTGGCTAAAGTTACGTTTCCTCCTACCACCGGTTGAATGGCAGCCCCAGTGACCATAATTGTGCCATCAACTAATCCTCGATACAATCCTTCTAGATTAATTTCCCCTTTTTCTATGGCAACTTTTAGGGGATTTTCTAAATTTCGTTGGGGTTGAAATAAGGGTAAAACTCCCACAATGTTGAGGGTACTATCGGCAAAATTCCCTTGTATTTGTTCCACATTGATCACTTGATCGTTAATGGTAACGGTTCCACTAACGGTTAAGGGTTGGGGTAAAGCAGCACTTTGGAAAATTGTTTCATTTAGGGTAATGGTTCCCCCCGCATTTAAGTTAGAAACTAATAACCCTTGAGATAGGTCTAAGTTTCCACTAGCTTGAGCATTTATTTCTCCTTCGCCACCGGTTAAGAAAACCTGTTCACCGGTGAACACACTGACTAATTGTAGGGCTTCTGTATCTAAGTTAAGATTAATGGCAAAGTTATCGTTATCGGTGTAGGTAGGAAAGGGTATATCCACCGAAGCAGCCACAATGGAATTATCAGTAGTAGCGAGTTGAAACCGTTGACCATTATAACTAAATTGTCCGGCTAAATTAGCATTTAAAGACCTTCCTTGAAACGTGCTATCAACTAAGGCAAATTGTCCTTCGAGTAGAGGTTGAAAAATACTTCCACTGATGGT
The DNA here is from genome assembly GCA_030065205.1 of Crocosphaera sp. Taxonomy (GTDB): domain Bacteria; phylum Cyanobacteriota; class Cyanobacteriia; order Cyanobacteriales; family Microcystaceae; genus Crocosphaera. The sequence continues at coordinate 71,890 of JASJDN010000007.1, read as the reverse complement.
TCCAGAAGCATTTAATGCACCCGTTGCATCCACAGGAACTTTGACAAAGTTGTTAATAGTAGCAATAGATAAATAGTTAACTTGCCAGTTGGCTGCAATTTCTTGTAAAGAAAAAGTACCTTCTAGTCCTAATTGGGTTCGATTGATTTGAATACTAGCCGGATTAATGGTTAAAACGTTGTTAGTAAAATCCGCATTTAAAGTAACTTGATTAATGGGAATAAATGACTCATCTCTGATGACTAACCCCAAGGGTTCTATGACATCGGGATAAGACGCTTGGGGATGCCATTCCCAATTCTCACCACTCAAGGCAATGCTAAGATTGGGTTTATAAATGGTACCCCCTAACACAATATCCGTATTAAAATTACCTCGGATATCGAGTTCCGTGGGGACTCCGCCTTTTTCCCGTTCATCGGCTAATTCTCGGATTTTTTGGTCTATAACGGCTAATAAGTTCACTTGATCGGCAATGTTAGCGTTGACCTCGCCTACCGACTGCGGAGGAATAGCGGCCGCGTTTTGGTAGTCGATGGGTTTAATCTGTAATAAGTCCAATAATCGTTCTACGGTGGAGAGTTTGAGGGCAATGAAGAGATCCTGCAAACGGCCGTCTTCTATATTGAGTCGACCGGTAACGTCCCCAGACTCCAAGTTTAGGGACCCTTGCACGGCGTATAAACTTTGGCCTAAGCTAAGGGTGGCGTTTTGTAACCGAGCGATGTTGTCTTGATAGAGGACATCGGCGGTTAATTTGGTGGCTTCGACAAAGCCAATACTGGGCTTATCAATGACTAATCTTCCCCTTCCTTCTAGGGTGTAAGGGTTGATGACTACCTCGGTTTGTACCTCTCCTGATAAAAAGCCAGGAACCCCAAACTCTCCCCCTGGGGCAATTTTGAAGATATCTAGGGGAAACTGCTCAATTTTAGCCACTAACTCGTCCCCTTGTAGTCTTCCGGTCACGGCAATGGGGGCTTGATCTCCTGCTTGTTGCCGTAGTTCAAAGGCCACGGGAAGATAAGGGGCCGGACAGTCTCCACGGGTACAGGGTTGCAAGGAGGCAGCGATCACATCTTGTTTACCCCGTAAGTCGAGGGCAATGGTTTGTCCTATGGTTGCGTTGACTTTGCCGGTTAATAGGGGTTCAAAGGCGCGATCGTTAAAGACAAGATTCCGTACAGTTAAGTCTCCTGTAAGGCTAATATTCCCAGGAACGGTAGGCGCGGTGAGCAGGTTTTGGCCCACCAGGGTTCCATTAAAGGTTCCTACCCCTTGGAGTTTCAATTCTTCGGGGAGAAAGTCCCTTTGGACAGGAATAAGCGAAATGAGTTGGGTGAGGGGTAAATCATCCAGGGTAGAGGTAGCTTCTACGGACAGGTTAACCTCCGCATCGGGGGCGGTGAGGGGGTTGGAGACAATCAGGTTACCTCTGGCGTTTAAACTTTGTCCATCGGCCTCAACGGTGATATTATTGGCGTTGATAGGTAAAATGGCATTCTCGTCGAAAAGGCTTGATAAGCTTCCTGAAAGGGAAATTTGGGCGTTTATATCATCAATATCGATTCTCGGCAGTTCTGGGGCGATTTGGGTGAGAATCAGGTTAGGTTTAAGGTTGGATGCAGTGACTTCGGTTGTCCATTGATTGTTTTGCAGACGGGTTAGGGTGTCAATGGTACCATCGGCGGTTGCGAGTTGCAGGTTGACGGTGGCTTGCGCTGTGCTAAGATCCGGTTGAGTTGAAAGTAGAGGCAGTATGTTACTGGAAACGATCGCCTGTCCGTCCACTAATTGAGCATTCACGGGTAAGTTAGGGACGAGATCGTTGAGGGATAGGGTTGATAGGTCGACTACCCCGCGCACTTGACCACTGCCTAAGTTACCCACTACCCTGACGGGACTGCCATCTACGGTTAATTGTACGTTAGCGTTGCCCCGAAAACTACTAATATCTGGGGTATTTCCTAAAGAAGAGATAAGAGAGTTGAGGTTTCCTGTCAACACCAGATCACTACTAACTAAGGTAGATTGTACCGGTAAATTGGGAATGATAGGGTTAAGGGCAATGGTCCCTACTTCGGCGATGGTGGTGAGGATACCGTTACCCACTTCTATGTTGGCATTGATGGGACTACCATTCACGGTTAATTGGGCATTACCATTGACGTTGAGACGGTTAATGTTCAACTGTCCGTCTTTGAAAATATCGGTGAGGGAACCAGACAGGTTGAAATTGCTTCTATTAAGTTGGATGGGGACGGTTAGGTTAGGAATGTAAGGATCAACGGGTAAACCGGACACTGCAGCCCTTCCTGTGAGATTACCTTGAGATAACGCGGTTTCTAAAGCGATCGCCCCTTGCCCTACTTGCAGTTGTAAGTTACCTTGACTGTTGATAGTCTCCAGGCCAAAGTTATCCAGTTTTCCAGCAATATTGATATTACCATCGGTGAGAGTAACTGCTTGGGTTAAAACTTCGTCAGGACAAGTAATAAAAGAACAAGCCAATTTAACAAACGGGTTAAGAGAAAAGCCATCAGCAGTAATAAGATTTTGCCATTGTTTCTTGTCAATATTCCCTAATCCTTTAACAGTAATATTTCCTTCAGTAGAGGTTAACACTGTATCTTGAATTAGGATATCTTTTCCCCCTAAAAGAATTGCTCCTTTTCCTGAAATATCTTCTCCTGAAACTCTGATAATACCAGGAGCAGACCATTCTATTTTCCCTTTAGGTTCTCCTAACGTTCCCCCTATTTTACCCTGTGCTGTAACGGTTCCAATACTAACATCTTGAGGGGATTGGTAGTAGGGTTGGGCTAATTTTTCTCCTGGCAAGTTAGCTTCAAATCCTAACGCAACGGGCATTTTTTGCCAATCTATTTTTTCATCTTCTTCTAAAGCTTTTAAGATCCCTAAATCAACTTTTCCTGTGGCAGTAATGTTCCCCCCTGCAGTGGGTTTAACCTGAAATTCTTTGAGATTAATTTGATTTAAGTTTGCTTGGAAAACGGTTTTTAATTCTTCAATTCTTGTTTTTTCAACTAATAGAGGTTTACTATTATTAATTGTTCCAGTTACAATCGGATTTTTAATCTCTCCTGTTACTCTTATTTTTCCTTCAATTTCCCCTGCTAAATTAATCGGTAACTTGATTTTTAAGATATTCGATAAATTTCTCAGTAAAAAGGGATTGATATTAACATCAATATTATAACCATCTTGCCAATTAACGGCTCCTTCAATATCGGTAACAAATTCCCCTAAACTTAACCGACTTTCTTGAAAATTAACAGTTTTACCCACAAAATCAAGCCCTAAATTAAGCTTGATTGGAACTTTTAAAGGTTTTAACCCTGCTTCAATGTTTGAGAGTTGAAACTTTCCGTTTCCTTCTGTTCCTTCAATCCCTTCTAAGGAGGGGACATTGATGTTTAGATTACTCTCAACTAAACCACTCTTTAACGTTACAGGTAAATTAGGAATTAACGCAGCCAACTCTGGTAAAGCTAATTGAGAGATCATCAATTCTGCTTGAGTTTGAAAAGATTTTATATTGGTTTCCCCTGTAACCTTAATCGCACTGTTTAATAAAGCAACATCTAAATCATAATTAACCTCTTGCTCTTCATTAGATTGATAATTATATCCTGCTGTCCCATCTGCATCCACTTTAACCAATTCTTTGAAACCATTAGGAAGCAAAGCAACTTGAGCATTATTTAACTTAATATCTGCATCAATATCAATGGGTAAATTTAATTCTCCTACCTCTTCAAGTTGTTGACGTTCTTGAATATCTAACCATTTTCCAGAAGGATTTTGCTCAATATATAAATTAGGATTATCGATGGTTATATCAACATCTAACGGTTGTCCCATTAACAAAGGTAAGGGATTAAATTGAACCTTTAATCCCTCTAGATCAACTCTATCAGGATCATTCTCTGTGGTAGGAATGGAAGTCTGTCCAATACGAATATGATTAAAAGAAAAACTTTCAACCTCCCCAACTCTCACCTCTCTTTCTAATGCTTTACTTAACTCTCTAGATAGCAAAGGAGATAACTTTTCATAGACAAAATAGTTAACCCCTGCATAGGTAACAACCCCCAATGACACTAACACCCCACCTGCGATCAAAGTCGAAGGTTTCTTAATAAAGTTTACCAATTTTTGCAACACAGATGTACTTCCCTCAGAGGGTTCTGGGGGTGGGTTGGGGGGTATATTAGTCATGAGTCCTTACACCACAGATTTAGTCAATCCACTGACTAACTTAACACAAATTTTTTGTTTCTGATTTAAGCTTAAATTAAGCGTTGCAAGACAACCACCGTCCCTTTATCTCCTTTATTGATGCGTATTTCATCATCTAAATAAAGAATAGTTGATTTTCCTTTTGGCGATCGCTTCATCTCAAAAGAAATATCTCCGGTTTCCTCATTCATCCCTTGAGGGGGGACTAAACCAAACATTATTTTCAAGAAAAATGATGTAAATCGGTCTTTTAAACCCTTTTCATCTGATTTCTCCTGATTAAAAACTTGTTGCCATAGCTTTAAGTCTTGTTCGGGTTGTGGACTTAACTTTCCTCCTGTAAACTCCACTTGTACCGTATCATCAGTCGCAGGAGAACACACGCCTAAATTAGATATCTTACCTTTTAATCTGGGAAAATCGGGATCAATAACGGTAAATTCGACAATAATATCGTGACTAAACTTATTTTCTTCTTCTAACTTGACGATAGGTTGTTTTACAGAGTCAATGATCACTTTCAAATGAGTGGGTTGAAACAGATTAAAGGCCAACCGTCCCAATGTATAAGCATATTGTCCACTGGGTAGCTTCTCTCCTTGAGGAAAAGATGGCGCACTAATTAACTTCCACTCTGCTGATTGTAGGCGATCGCTGCTGGCTGGTGCAACAATAGGATTAAGTTGACACAGTTGGTTAATTTTGCCTTCAACTGTTGGGTGTTTAACGTCTCCGTCGTATCGTTTCAAAGCGTCTCTTAAAGCGGTTTTCGCTGTATCTCGTGTCGTTATTACAGTCATAATGATGGCTTCGTTTACATTTTGTTACAATATACAGCAGTTCTCATACCTGTGAGGTATAAAGGTGATCGTTTTGAGGCAGGAGGCAGGAGGCAGAAGGCAGGAGTTAAGAGTACCTCATGAGTCCTAGAAACTCTATAGATTAGTTTATCTTCCAGAAGCAATAAATTTTTATTTCTGACGTTAATTTTTTCGAGATACTTCATTATGACGATTAATAACACCCTTACTACTCAAGAAAATACATCAATGATAGGAGGAAATGACCCCGATCATTTTAACTGGCAAGAGGTTTGGTATCCTGTTCATTATATTGAAGATTTAGACAAAACAAAACCAACATCGTTTACCTTATTAGAGAAAAATATTGTTATTTGGTGGGATAAAAATCAGGGTCAATGGTCTGTTTTTGATGATCAATGTCCCCATCGTTTGGCCCCCTTATCCGAAGGAAGAATTAACGAGTCAGGTTGTTTAGAATGTCCCTATCATGGATGGGCATTTTCAGGTGAGGGAAATTGTGAACTTATCCCGCAACAAAAGCCAGAAGGAACCGCCGAAAAATCCCCTAGAGCATCGGTTAAAACCTATCCTACTAAGGTAGCGCAAGGGTTATTATTTGTCTATGCAGGGCAGTCAGAAAATGCAGAGAAAATCCCCCTTCCTTTAGTGGATGTTTTGGAAGAAAATTCCGATGAATGGGTTTGTCTAAATACGTTTCGGGACTTACCCTATGATGCGTTAACTTTAATGGAAAATGTGTTAGATTCCAGTCATATTCCTTACACCCATCATAAAAGTGTTGGCAACCGCGCCAACGTTTCCTCGGTCGATTTAGAAGTGGTTGAATCAGGAAAATGGGGGTTTAAAGGGGTGTGGGAAGAAGGACCCAGAAAAGGCACGTTAGGACGACAAGAAACCACTTTTTTTGCTCCTGCTATGATGTACCACGATCTCACTTCTAAACAGTTTGGTCGCACCTTAACCGTTGTTTACGCAACACCCATCAGCAAGGGAAAATGCCGTTTATTTGCTCGTTTCCTGTTCAAATTTTCTTCTGCCATCCCCAAATTTTTTATTAAATTTACACCCCGTTGGTATTCCCATATTGGACAAAATGGCGTATTAGAAGATGACCAAATTTTCTTACATTATCAAGAGCGTTACTTAGAAGAAAAAGGAGGAAGTCCTAAACTATCTAAGGCATTTTATTTGCCCACCAAAGCCGATTTATTTGTCTTTCAGTTACACAGTTGGATTAATCAATATCAAGCACAACTATTTCCAGAACAGTCGTTAAGTCCTGCCCTTTCCTCAGAAACCTTACTAGATCGCTACCATTCCCATACAAAACATTGTCGTAGTTGTCGCGCGGCTTTAAAGAATTTACAACGCATAAAAATAGGAGTCGCGATCGCAACTTCAGTGATTTGGTCATTGATCGTTATCTTATTATTAATTGTTGAACATCCTTCGATTTGGGGTATGATAGGATTAAGTGTAACTGTTCCTTTGGGTGTGATCATTTGGTTTGCTTTAAGTCGCCTAGAAAAACAGTTTTATCAAGGACGAGAAATTCCCCCCAGAAATCTACCTGATAAGTAATAATATTAAAGTGTATTATAATCATCCTAAAGATCCTTGGTTAGCGGTTAATTTATCCATGTTTTTTCCTGGATTGGGACAATTTTATGCTGGCAATTATTTCCAAGGATTTTTATTTTTTAATGGTCAAATTCTTTGGTTAGTTTTAACTGTTTGGCATATTTTTGCTGCTAAGGGAAACACTGTTACTGGATTTATTTGTTTAGGGATAGGGACTCTCTTTTACTTTAGTAGTTTAATAGAGGCTTATTTCAGCGTTTATAAATTGCGAAATGATCCCAACTTGGAAAAGATACCTCGCCGACAAAAAAATCTTTGGTTTGCTATTTTTATCACGCGTCTTTTACCCGGGTTAGGACATCTTTATCTACAAAAACAAACCATTGGTTTATTCGTATTAACCCTTAATATAATTTCTCTAATAATGTATGATTTTTTGACTATTTTTTTATTCATTAGTCCTCTAATCACTGCTGCAACTATTTATCATCTTTACCTCATTTTTCCCCGTGGACGTATCCCTAGACCCAAGTTCTTAATTATCATGATGACAGGAATAATTTTTACCTTCGGGGTCATCATTAATTATTATCCACAATGGTTAGAAAAACACTTTGATAAATTTATCATTCCCAGTCAATCCATGACCCCCACATTAACAATAAATGATATTGTTTTTGTCAAAAAATCACCGACTTATGTCCCCCAAACTGGCCATATTGTCGTTTTTACTCCATCTGAAAATATCAAAAAAGCCGATCCCAACGTATCAAACTATTATATAAAACGGATTATTGCCACACCAGGAAACGAAATTGAAATCAAACAAGGCCAAGTTTATCTTAACCGAACACCCATACAAGAAGCTTATATTGCAGAGTCACCCCAATATCGCTTAGAGTCCATGATTATCCCGACTAACCATTATCTTGTCTTAGGAGATAACCGTAACGATAGTTTTGACTCCCATATTTGGGGACTCCTCCCCAGAGATGTTATTGTCGGTCAAGCGTATAAAATTGGTTGGCCACCTCAAAGAATCCAATCGTTGAGCAATCAGTAATATTTTGTTACAATTAGATCAGTAGTTCCCCTGAAAACAAATAACCCAAATGGGTGAGCTACCTGGGGGAAGTACGTAGATAAGAAGTTTCGTAAGATAAGGTGTATAAGTGAGATCGCACTAGCTGATCACCAATCACAACAATAATAAATGTCTTTCGTTTAGTTTGAGCAGGAGAAACCCCATGGAACTTATTTCACTATCTTTAATTTTAGCTGGAACCTTTTTAGCTGATTTCTTACTCCACAATAACTAGCTCTTCATGGGGCGATGTGTGTGTTATATCTGTATGTATGTGTTTTAAGAATAGCTCTCTTCTCGTTAAACCAATGGAAGAGAGCTATTTTCGTTGTTACTGGTTGCTTGTTCTAAGCGATGCCAAACCGCCTGTAATAGTTCCTCAACTCCCGTTTTAGTAACAGCAGAAATAGCAAAAATAGGAGACTGGCCCAGAGATTGTAATTGTTGTATCATTAAATCTAGCGTCTCTGGATCACAAGCATCAACTTTATTGAGAGCAATAATTTGAGGGCGATCGCTTAATCCTCGTCCATAAGCGACTAACTCCTGTTGAATCACCTCATAATCTTGAATGGGATCGATCGACGTAACATCCACTAGATGTAATAAAATACGGGTGCGTTCGATGTGTCGCAAAAATTCATGGCCTAACCCCACCCCTTCATGGGCCCCTGAAATTAATCCAGGAATATCGGCAAATACCGTTCCGTCTCCTGTGGGTTTTCTCACTACCCCTAAGTTGGGAACCAAGGTTGTAAAAGGATAGTCAGCAATTTTAGGGCGAGCGGCCGATAAAGAAGCGATTAACGTGGATTTTCCTGCGTTGGGTAAGCCAATAATCCCCACCTCAGCCAATAACTTTAACTCTAATCTCAGATGACGGTGTTCCCCTTCTAACCCCGGTAAAGCGTATTCTGGGGCTCGGTTTTGGTTGCTCAAAAAGTGCTTATTCCCTAACCCTCCTTTTCCCCCTTCCACAACGCAGAGGGTTTGGCCCTTCTCCACTAAGTCTCCCAATATTTCCTCTGTTTCCAGGTCGTAAACCACCGTACCGCAGGGAACCTCAATAATCGTATCCTTTCCCATGGCCCCCGTGCAATTATTGGGTCCCCCTCGTTTGCCATCATCCGCTTTAAAACGACGCGCGTAACGGAAGTCTAATAGGGTTTGTAAGTTTTCCTCGGCTTTTAAGATAACCGAACCCCCTTTACCCCCATTTCCCCCCGCCGGACCCCCCGCAGGGACATATTTTTCCCGTCGGAAGGCCACCATCCCATCTCCCCCTTTCCCTGCTTCCACTTCAATTTCCGCGCGATCAATAAACTGCATTCTTTGTCTTTCAAGCGATTAATCTTTCTTTGATTCTAGTTTAATTTTGGCTTTGGGGAACTTAAATCATTTTGAATCGACAACTATCGTCTCCGGTTGCTTTACAAGTAATTTCCTCCACCGTAAATTCTCGTAAGTGACTAACTGAAGCCAATAAGCCTTCAATCATACCACGGAGAAAATAACAGCTAGGAACATCACTGGTTTTATAAAGACAGAATGGATTAGCATGAACCTGAAGTTCATTATCTTGACCTTCAGCAATCATGAAATAAGAAAGACTAGGAACAATCAGTTTATTGATAGCAGAAACCAGATTATTAACCGATACGGCTTTAATTTTTCCTTGCTTAAGTAATCCTTGCCCTACATAGTTCCCCAGGGTTAACATCTGTTGATCATCAATCGTTGGGTTGGTGTCTATGTCCCTTACTGCTGCTACAAAATCTGGGTAAAGATTAATTAATTTTTGAGCCATATCAAGGAGTTCTTTCTCAAAATCATCTGTTTTTAGCTGTTCAGATAGGGAATAGTTTGTTTCGGTTGTTTTTTGTCCATCTTCTATCAGTTGATCTTCTAAATAAACAGTATTTTTAATCAGTTTTGGACTATCCATTAATTCGACTAAGGAAGCATCTGAGTTTTGCAGAATGGTTTGCAGTTTTTTGACAGTTCGTGCAATTTCTGCCTCTAAAAGACCAGTTAACACTTTTCCTGTTTTGAGAAGTAAATAACTTTCTGGTGTGCAGTAAGCTAAGATTAAATATCCTTGTGAACTACGAATAGAAAGAGTTTCAATATCTTCCCAGTTTAATTCCGTTTGGGTTGTTTGAGCCAGATAAAGCATAGTTCCCGATAAAATTGATGTGGTTTCTTCATCAATTCCTATTGGGGTTATCATCGGTTTACCTTCTTGGGACACTAAAGCAATACCTTGAATATCGATGGGTTTCAGTAATAAATCTTTGAGAATATTTTCAATGGTTAAAGGAGTCATAGAACTATGGTTATCTACTGGTGAATTAAATGGTGAAAGGGTCAATATTTCCTCAGAATCTTGAATAATTTGATTGGTTTCATCAGCCAGTTTTAGGCTTAGCTCTTTCGTAATAAATTGTTCAATTAATTTACGTCGTTTTAGATTTTTTTCTAGTTGTTTTTGAATTTTTTGAGGAATATTAATACCCAAACGGGCAGACTGATAATCATAATTATGGGGAATAATGATACTTTCTATATTCTGGGATGGCTGATTTCGACTAATCACCTCTATCGGACCAATTTTTAGACAATTACAGATCATATTCAATTGAGAAAAACTTAGCTTACCTGGGATAAAATAGCAAATAAAATAAGGAATATTAGCACGACCAAAATCATCACTATCATCATTATATAACCAACCAAAAAAAGTTTCTTCTAGGGACTTTTGTAAGAAATAAACCCCTTGATAATCAGCATCAGGGGGATTATAACTATTCCAATATTGCTCAACAATGTTTTTTAGGAAAAATTGTTTAATTTCTTCAGAAATCAAGGGACTTGATAAAGGTGTGAACCCAATATTAGAAAAACTTGTATAAAAAATTTGTTCAACAGATAAATTCATAAAAAATCAGATAATAAATAGCCTTTTATCATTCCCCATACCTGTAATATTAGAGAAACTTTGTCAATTAGATAATAGTCATAGGGAACTTCTCGACAATGGTAATGTAGATTATTTTACTATGATAGTATGTTAATGACAGAAAGCGAGTGCCTATAGCAGTTTTCAATTAGGTGTATCAATATTCTGGTTAAGGGGAGGGTGGGGAGTGTGGGAAGAATTTTTATTTTCATCGTTAGTCTATTGATATGAAAACTGCTGTAATTCGTCATTGCATGGCGAATATAAGACGCACTCAAGACAATGGTTAGTCAGGGGACTATCGTCGTTTAATTACCTTAGAGGAAAGTTCCTGTCACATTAGTTCTCTTCCATTTTATTCCGTTTCATTGATTCCTTAACTATCAATTTTCGGTTGATTTCAATTATATATAAAGGTTGAAAATATTATTATTTTTTCTTTATCAACCTATTATTTCAAAACACTGTTTGCTTTCCTATTCTTTTTCTTAATCCAATCTCTAATTAGTGAATTAGGGTTAAAGTTGTTCAATTTTATATCTCTATTTTACCAGTATGTCTCAACGAAAATTAATTAAACGTTTAATCTTACTACTTTGTGGATTGATCCTATTTAGTGCCATAGGATTAATTATTACATGGTTTAGAAATACCCATGACAATAATCTATCCCAAACCAGCAATAATTCCAGTATTTCCCAAACATTGACCCTTAACATTAGTCAAGGAGAAAACCCATTAATCAGAGAAAAAGGATCTGAAAAAAAACAAATAGCAGCCCAAGCAATAGCCGAACAAGACTATCAAAAAGCGATACAAGAATTAACCCAATCCTTAGAAACTTACCCGAATGATCCAGAAGCTTTAATTTATCTGAATAATGCCAAAATTGGTAACAATAAATCCTATAATCTTGCGGTGGTTGCTCCCATTAAAACCAACCCTGATGGAGCGAAAGAAATTCTGCGAGGTGTGGCCCAAGCGCAACAAGAAATTAATCAAACAGGAGGGATTAAAGGTATTCCTTTGAAAATTTTTATTGCTAATGATAATAATAGTCCTAAAATGGCTAAAGAAATAGCTCAGGAATTAGGGAAGAATCCAGATATTTTAGGTGTTATTGGCCACTGGAGTAGTGATGTTACCTTGGCATCAGGGGAAATCTATCAATCTCAAAAATTAGTCGCTATTTCTCCGATTAGTACCTCAGTAGAATTATCGTATTTTGGTGATTATATCTTTAGAACCGTTCCCAGTGATCGATTTGCTGGAAGTACGCTTTCTCGGTATATGATGAACGCGTTGGGCAAAAAAAAAGCAGTCGTTTTTTTTAATTCACAGAGCAATTATAGCCAATCTCTTAAAGATGAATTCACCAAAAGTTTATCGAGTGATGGCGGAGAAGTTGTTTGGGAATTTGATTTATCTAGTCCCAATTTTAACCCCCGTAATGATTGGCAACAAGCGAAAAATCAAGGGGCCGAAGTGTTAATGTTAGCCCTGAGTACAGATACTCTTGAACAAGCTTTAAAAGTCATTGAAGCTAATGGGAGCGAATTGGCTTTATTAGGAGGAGATGATGCCTACAATATCGAACTTTTAAGACAAGGAAGTGCTGATGCTGTGGGTATGGTTTTAGCCATTCCTTGGCATATTTCAGCCCATCAAAATGAGCCTTTTGTTCAGAGTGCTACCAAACTCTGGGGAGGAGAAATTAACTGGCGTACCGCCTTAGCTTATGATGCCACATTAGCCTTTATTAATGGATTAGAAAAAACATCAAATCCCACACGCCAAAGCTTACAAAAGACCTTATCTCAAGCCGATTTTTCCTTTCAAGGAGCCTCCGGTTCTGTGAATTTTTTACCATCAGGCGATCGTAATCAAGCAGTTCAATTAGTCGTTATCAAAGAAAATAATCTTTCTGAATTTGGTTATGAGTTTGATATCGTTCCCTCGTTTAGTAACAATTAATTAATCAAATGTCTCCATAAGTTCTCAAAGATTGCTAAAAATTAAACTTCTGACTTCTAACTTTCTACTAAGAGATGTCAAAATAAGCTTTTAATGCTACAATTATGAGAATTTAAAGAACATCTCAACCAAGGTTCACTTAAGGTGAGAGCGTAACCATCTATCAAACCTATAAAATTGATGGAATTTACTCTATTTTACTTTGGATCTTTTGAATATAATGTCTCCAAAACCCATTTTTTCTAATAGTCTCAAGTCTGACTCTCGTTCTTATTCTTCGTCAGTTGAAAATTCTGTTTGTCCCTACATTGGCCTCAAATCTTTTGAGAATAATGGTAATGATCAGAACTTTTTCTTTGGTCGAGATACCTTAACTCACCAACTCTTAAATCATCTTCATGAGCATAATTTTTTAGCTTTGGTGGGTGCTTTGGGTACTGGCAAGTCTTCCTTACTTCAGGCGGGTTTATTGCATCATTTGGAGGCTTCTGGACAATGGGATGTTAAAGTCATGCAACCGAGTAAACACCCCTTAAAAAGTCTAGCTATGGCTTTTGTTGAGAGCCATTTATCCCCATTACAAAAAGCTGAAAAAATAGCCGAAATTCAATTTTGTTTAGAACAAAGTCCCGAAGGTTTCTCTAATTTTTTAGACAAGGTTTCTACTCCTAAGTTGCTTTTAGCCATTGATAACTTTGAAGAAATTTTTACCTTCTGTCAAAATGCTCAAGAAAGGTGGCATTTTTTAACTGCTTTACTGACTGCCTTAGAGAGACATCCTCATCAATTAACGATTATTACAATTATTAATGAAGAATTTTTGAGTTATTGTCTTGAACAAAACCCGAAAGAAATGGGCCAAAAAATTCAAGATAATTTTATTTTTATTTCTCCCCTTAATTATCAAGAACGTTATGACGCTATTACATTGCCGGCTCAAGAAGTCAACCTCGAACTTGAATCCCAATTAGTTGAACAATTACTCAAAGATACTCAAAATTTAAGTGGAAACCTCCCTTTACTACAATATTCTCTTTGGCAAATTTTTCGCTTGCGTAAAAATTTTCGGTTAACGTTAGCCACTTATAAACAGTTAGGAAACGTTAGCAGAATTTTAGATCAACAAGGAAATCAAACCTTTTATCAACTAAATAGAATACAACAAAAAACAGCTAAAACACTATTTTTAAATCTGATTCAAACCCATGAAGAAATGGGTAATATTTGTCATTTAGTGCCTCAACGAAAATTAGAAAACTTACGGGATTTTCCTCTAGTTCTTAATAAATTCAAGCAAGCTGGTTTCATTGAAATAGAAGAACGAGATACCCTAAGCAATCGAGAAATTTTACTGAGATTATCTCATGCGATTATTACACAACATTGGGTCTTATTGAAACAGTGGTTAGAGCAACGTCACTATTGCTTGAAGCAACAAAAAACTCTGGAAGAAATGGCTCAAAAATGGCAAATGTCCCAAAGAGACACCCAGTATTTATTGACCAGGAAACAGCTAAAACTTGTCCAAGATTTAAAGCAGAATAAAATCTATTTTTCTCCTTTAGCTCAAGAATTTACTCGCCAAAGTTCTAAAAAACAATCCCGAAAAACCCTTTTATATGGTATTTTACCCTTGACTCTAGTTGTGTCATTAGGGGCTTTTTCCTACCGTCATTGGGACATTCAAAAAGCATGGCAAACCCTTGAAGTTGTAACCAATAATCCCTATGATATTCGTCGTAAGGATGCTTTAGAAACCCTCAACTTTTGGGGAATTAATTTGCAAAGAGTCCCTTTAACATCGACTTACCTTAAGAATATTAATTTGTCTAAAACTAACCTTAGTAATATGGATTTTTCTGGGAGTAATCTTGAAAATGCCAACCTGTTCAAATCAGATTTAAGTAACAGCAACTTCAAAAATGCTAATTTAACCAATAGTCGTCTAATTGAATCAAACCTATCCCAAAGTAATTTACGTTTAACGAATTTAGTTCAAGCTAATTTAACCAAAGCTAATCTATTTCAATCCAATTTAACCTTTGCTTCTTTGAACTTTGCCAATTTATCATGGGCTAATTTATCACAATCTAGTTTATCTTTCACTAACTTAGAAGATAGTAACCTTTCTCAAACCAATCTGAGTTTTAGTAATCTTTCTGGTGCTAATTTATCCTTTAGTAATCTTATGTTTGCGAATCTTTCTAATTCTAACTTATCCTCAGCTAATTTAGTAGAAGCTAATCTTTTATCCGCTAATTTGACCAATACTAACCTTTTAGGTACTAATTTAATTCAAGCCAAAAATCTTGATCCTATCGTTCTCAAACAAGCCTGTTTCTGGCAATATGCTATTTATAAAGGAAAATGGAACAATCAACAACAGGAATGGGAAATTGACGAATCCACTAACCAAAAATTTATTGAAAAATTAATCAAGGATAAAACTTCAGATCCTAAAATAAAACCCACTTGTTAATAGTGATTTATGACATTTCTAAAAAGCTTTTTATCCATACTATCTGATTTCCTAGTTTTTATTAAATACCGTTTCTTTTAACTCAAATAAAGCTAATAACTTTGGTTTTGTAACAATTACAATTAATTATAAATTATGAATTTTTTATCACCATCTTCCTCTGAATATCCCCATTTCAATTTGCTGAGTATCGGTCGCCGTGGCGTGGGAAAAACTGTATTTTTGGCCGGTAGCTACGCAGAAATGAATCAAGTTTCTCAAGAGCAAGATCATCAAAAAATTTGGTTTGATTGTGAAAATGGAGACGATAAAAAGACACTCGATTCTATTCTTGACTACGTTAAACGAACGGGTTCTTACCCTCCCCCCACACTAAAAATGACTAACTTTGATTTTATTTTAAAACAAAAAAATCACAACAAAGTCAAAACCCTTTGTGATTTTAGTTGGTCAGATATTCCAGGAGAATATTGTGATTTTACCCATCCTGATTTTCAAGACTTAGTTCTTTCTTCTCATAGTTGTTGTGTCTTTATTAATGGGGAAAAATTAGTTAAAGACCCGACTTATATTGAAGAATTAGAAGGATTAGTTAAACAAGTAATGGCCATCGCTATTTTAGTGGATGAAAAAGCCATTGACTATGGATTTGCTCTTATTATTACACAATGCGACCGCCTTCCTTCTGGGTCTATGACTCGGTTACAAATTGAAGAGAATTTACAATTTTTAACTACTCGTTTAGAAGCAGCAAACGCGAAATATCAAAGATTTTATTCAGGGATTCCTATTGTTTCTAAAAATGACGAATATTATTTTGAAGTGAATGGTTCAGCGGCCGCTTTTTTGTGGATTGTTTCTGAGTTACAAAAAGATTCTTTTTTATCCCGTCATCATCAATCTTTAGATAATTCTCTGAAACTAGATGTTTCTTCATTACAATACTGGTTATCTCCTTCTCCCAAAATTGTTTGGCCTTTAGTGGGAATTGTGGGTACTTTATTCGGGTTAGCAGGAATCAGTTTATTTGTGTTAAATGGGTTATCAGATAATAAATATGATAATCAAATGGTTCAAGAATCTATTCAAGAATTAGAAACAACCATAGAAAATAATCCGAATGATACCCAAAGTGCATTAACTTTAGTCAATTATTACCTTAACCAAGAACAATCACAACAGGCCATTGATCTTTTAAAGAAAATTATCCAGCAGAAACCTAATAATTTAGAGAATAAAATTCAGTTAGCCCAATTGTACGAAAGAATGGGAGAAACTCAAGCAGCAGAATCTATTTATGATGGTATATTAACCCAAAATTCTACCTATTTCGATGCTTTATTTAATAAAGCTTTAATTCGCCATAAACAAGGAGATTCTACTGCAGCGAAAGATTTATTGCAAAAAGCACAAGAGAATGCCTCTTCAGAACCCCTCAAAGTTAAAACTCAAGCAGCAATTAAACAACTTGATTTGGAGTAACATTCGTTTGATTATCAAGTGGTTAAGCTATCCTTAAAAGACTGAGTGTAAAGTGAATTTCAAGGTAATTGTAGGGTGGGTTAGACGGCTAGAATTTAGATGATTACAGATATATAAGAATCTGTCGTAACCCACCATTTTAGTTGAAACAATCCACTACTTAATGTTTTTTTCAAGCAACAGTCTCTAAGATTTAAAAATTAGAGATAAACTAGATAAGATGGAATACTTTAAGGAGTAAAATCGTGTTTTTGACAGAAGTTAGTTTTCTTGATATTTTTTTGGAAGGATTAAAAGTTATTGGCATGATTTTTTTACTTTTGACTTTAGTAGATGGGGCAGAAAAATACCCCTCGGTAGCGGGTAATCGATGGAATCTGATTATTGCAGGATTTGTTTTTATGTTAATCGGGTTTGCCTTTGACTGGTCTGATGAATTTATTAACTACGAAGCGTCTCCTATTTTAAATACTATTCAAGTTATCATTGAAGAAGTGGGGTTAATTGGTGGGTTATTTCTAGTTACATTTGGCTTTAAAAGTTGGTTTAGATTTATGAGTCGTTTTTTGGGACTTTCTTCTAGTAGACGAGAAAATTAGGTAACCTACTAAGTATTATGATGAGATTTCTCGTTTCTCAGAATGACAACTTTTGGGATCAATAACCATGAAGAATTATCAAAGTTTTTTAATTAGAAATTGGCAACCTAGCGATCGAGAGGTGGTGACTCAATTAATTGCTTCAGTTTTAGAAGAATATGGACTTTCTTTTGAACCCAATGGGGCCGATATTGATGTGGTAGAAGTTGAAAAATTTTATCACAACGCTGGCGGTCAATTTTGGGTGGTTGAACTCAACAATAAAATAGTGGGAACCGCCGGTTATTATCCCATTGATCGAGGGAATAAGGGGGTAGAAATTCGTAAAATGTATTTAATGCCATCGGTGAGAAGAAAAGGGTTAGGAACCTATTTATTACAAACCTTAGAACAAGATATTATCACTCAAAACTATCAACAAATTTGGATCGAAACCGCTTCTTGTTTAACAGAAGCGACTAAGCTGTATGAAAAGCATCAGTATCAACGGAGTCAGGGGGTAGAAACCCCTCGTTGCGATCGCGTTTATGTAAAAAATCTTGACAAAAAATCCTCCGATCAATAAAGTTCGGAGGGATTCAAAAAACGGTATAAATGCGGTTAAATCTAGACGTTATCACCAAAAACTTGATTTTTGATGGCATCAAACTCGGTTAATAACTCTTTGCGGTTGGATGCTTTCCAAAGATAACGCCAAATAAACCAAGCACTATAACCTAAACCAACCATTTCCAATAAGGGGGCCAATAGGGGAATATCATCGATCGCCCCTAAGACAGCAACGACAATTTTGACACTGATAATGGCTAATAGTAACAAACCCAGAGTGGTTAGGGGTTTTTGATACTCACTAAAAAACTGGCTAACATATTCGGGAACTTTAGCGAGGATATCCACCACCGGGTCTAACCATTCTTGCCAAGGCTGATCTCCCATACTAGGACTAGAGCTTTTAGTAAGGGTTCCAGGGGCTTCTGAACTTAAATTTGTGGCTGTGGTTTGTTCTTGAACTTTAGATTCCATATTGACTTAATCCTTCTCAAATGCTAAGAATTGAATGTTTGAAACGCAACTAAACAATCAAACTATATAATAGCCTGCTGAATTGTTGCTACTGTGATCAGATACCATTTAAAAGTATCTTCTCCCAGTTTAAAGCCCCAAGAAACACCCTAGAGATAGTTTCAGTCCCGAACTTACACTCAAGGCAATAATGTTACATTTGTTAACGAACTGCCATCAATTGAGGTTCTGGTTGAGACGGTAGATTGAAAGACTCAGCCGTAGCATTACAATAGATTTCGCAGGAATTATTGGGACTCTCAATCAATTTAACTTTTTCTAGTTGTGCGCCTAATTCCTGGATGGGTTGTTGCAGGAGTTGAGCAATATAAAGGGCAATATTTTCGGCAGTGGGAACCACCTCAGCAAAGTGAGGCACATCCTTATTCAAGAAATTATGATCGAAGGGTTCCACCACATACTCATCTACGATGTTTTGCAATGCGACTAAATCCACCAACATTCCTGTTCGGGGGTCAATCTCTCCACTAACGGACACCTCAAGGTGGTAATTATGACCGTGGCCGTGGGTGCGGGCGCATTTACCGTAAATTTTGGTATTTTCTTCTAAACTGAGGTCTGGACGGGCAAGACGGTGGGCTGCACTAAAATGGGTTTGAATGTTTAATGTCGCTTTCATGGCATTTCCTTGATAGTCGGCCCAAAGTTGGGGGTGTTCAAATAGTTGGATTTTGACGATGGGTAAATGGGGGGCTAACCGTTGCCAGATGATTCTGGCGAGGTTTTCGGTGGTGGGTAAGGTGGTTTTAAACTCTTCCCAAACATCGTTGAGATAAGCGTAGTCCAGTTGGGAGGTGACTTCCCGTTTAATGACCTGTTTGACAGTAGAAAGGTTTTCTACCATGCCATATTGGTCAATCTCGCCCCACAAAGAGACAAAGAGGACATAGTTATGGCCATGACCTGGAAAACGGCTACAAGCCCCAAAAACTTGCTGATTTTTGCTTTCGTCCCATTCTGGTAACCAGTAACGATGACTGGCACTAAACTGGGCGCGACGGTTAATAACACATTGCATAGTTAATTATTACTAATTGCCTTCTGTAACATTTCGTAATGTTACTTTTTTTCTAGCATATCTGGTTTTGGGACATTTTTGAGTTACCAGTTACAGGTCTATTAGGTCTCTCACTGTTCACCCCATCACTCCCTCATCAAATTGGGCGAATTCCCAGTTATTTGCCTGTTTAATTTGTTCTGGGAGTATGTTGTTAATCCCTCTGAGGTCGGCTCCACTGAAGTCGGCTTCTCTAAGGTAGGCTCCTCTGAGGTCGGCTCCACTGAAGTTGGCTTCTCTGAGGTCGGCTCCACTGAGGATGGCTCCTCTGAGGTACGCCCTACTGAGGTCGGCTTTTATGAGGTCGGTTTCTTTGAGGTTGGCTCCACTGAGGTCGGCTCCACTGAGGATGGCTCCTCTGAGGTAAGCCCCACTGAGGTCGGCTCCACTAAGGTTGGCTCCTCTGAGGTTGGCTCCACTGAGGTCGGCTCCACTGAGGATGGCTCCTCTGAGGTAAGCCCCACTGAGGTTAGCTCCTCTGAGGTTGGCTTCTCTGAGGTTGGCTTCGAGATTGCCTCCTCTGAGGTCGGCTCCTCTGAAGTCGGCTCTATAGAGGTTAGCTCCTCTGAGGTTGGCTCCTCTGAGGTTGGCTCCTTTAAAGTGGATGAAACTAGCCCACCAAATGTCACTAGGAAAGAAACCAAGAACACGCCAACCAGCAGCATTAATACGATTACAGTAATTATGAAAATAGTCAGGATTTTCGCCACTAGGGGCAAACTGAATCAAAGGAAAATCTTCACCCTGTTCATTATTGACTAACCGTACTCTTTGATAGCGTCGTCGTTGGGTTGCCTCAATATCATTAACATTGAGTGAAGAATCAAGCTTTTGTTGTTGGTATTCATAAAGCTTACTGTGAACAATAGCTGTCAAATCAAAAAAAGCATCTCCTAGTCTTCCATCCACCGTTGTCCCTCGAACCGGCTCAGGAAGGGCAGTTTTCCACACCTCTAAATCTAAAGGACAGCAAAATTCCGTTAATGTCTGAATGTAAGGAGCATAAAACTTATTTGTATCTTTTGTGGGGTCGTTTTTTTCTTTGATAATTTCTTTGATAATTTTCGGTTGAGGCCGCAAAAACACCCCTTCCCCCCACCAGTCCCAAACATCGGCCAGTCCATCTCTGATATATTCCCACTGTTGAATGGAAATAGGATGAGTGGATAGGGGCGAGGGGGATAATTGTTGAGCAGAACGGTTTATTTCCCAAGTCAATAAATTGAAAATATGGTCTTTAATTTCTGATGACAGCCAATGAGTGGCAAACAGTTTTGAAAGACGACGGGTTAAGTCATAGCGTGGGTCATCTTCTTCAAATTCTTGCCAATAAATTTTTCTTTCTGGATAACCGTTTTCTGGGTTTTCTCGGTATTTTTGCACAACATCACGATGACAACCGTACCGTTTCAGTTCTTCGACAACTCCCTCAGCAAAGAGATATTCCCGAAAAGATTTATGGAGAAATTCGCATCCTTCCCCGGCACTTTCTTTGAAAAAGAAACTAATAATTAAACGACTGAGAACCCTATCGGCGGTGGCTTCTTCGACAATTTTTTCTAAGTCTTCTTCGCCACACCGTAACTTTAATTCTTCACGGGAAATCGACTCTTTTCCTAATGCGGTAATCGCTTCAGCCGTGCGCCATAATAACCCTCTTAAATCCTTCCCAGAAAGGCGATAACGGTCTTCTTTGTTAAGCTCTGAGGTAAAGGTGGGATTGCCTGACCCTTCGCAAGTTTCATCCACTAACGCCCGATATAAATTAGTGGGATTATTAATCAAGTTTTGTAGTTCTTCTTCTGATTTAATTTTAAACATCAAACTTAGGGTTAAATAGGCTAATAAAGGTAATCCTAAAACGGCTAAACTGCCTTTTAATCCTGAAACATTGTTGCGTTTACTTTCTTCTAAAAATTCTTTAAATGCTTGTTCATAAGTTTCTGAAATTGTCTGGAAAAACTCAGGTTTTATACTTTGGTTAACTATATTGATTAGGGGTTGGGGTTGGGATTGAGCTTGTAGATTAATTGAAAATAGAGGTTGAGCTTTACGAGCTTGTTGAAATTGATCAATATAATTGTTTAATTGTTCGGGTTTTAAGGGTCTAATGGTAAGAATTGGTGTATCATTTTTAAGTAGTTTCGTGTTAGTAACATCCACCGTAGGACGACCAGTAACAATGACTCGCATGGGAGGAAAACCAGCCCGTTTTCTAATTAAAATATCTCTAATTTCCCCTAATACTTGATCAATACTATCCCTAAATCCCTGATTTGATCCCGTACTAATTTCATCCCATCCATCGAAGATAAAAATATAGGGAGAAATGGGTGTTTGTTGCTCACCAAATAATATCTGTTGACTATTCTTAGGACTGACTAATTCAGAGAACCAAGTAGGGTCAAATGTGGGTTTCCAACTGTAATCTTTAAACGCTTTTTCACCAAATTGTAGAGCCAAAGGGACAGCATCTTCTAACTGATCTCTCAAACTTAAATCTTTTAATAAAATACGAATGGGAAAACAACCCCGTTCTTTTAATTCATCCACTAAGCGCAGGGTAAAGGTGGATTTTCCTGAGCCGGCAACCCCTTGAATAACAATAGGTTCATTAAAGTTAGGATCGCCAATATAATTAATGACTGTTGTTAATAAATCTCTGCGATCGCTGTCTTTTTCTGAAAAGGGATTTTTCCCTTGTTTCCTATTCTCTCTCTCGAAAAAGTCCCCAGATGGCTCATCTTTTGACGGTTTAACTTCTGAATAGTTTAATACACCACATTCTGTCTCAAGATAAATATGATTTAAGGCAAAAGATTCTTGTTGAAAAACTTTTTTCTCGTTAAAAAGCCAAGATTGATAATATAAATGTAAATCTAAAATTTTCTGAAGTTCTGCTTGGCTATTATCTAGTTCTATTAACTCTTTAAAAGCAGCAAATTCTTTTTCTGTATTGGGATGAACTAATAGTAACCGTAAATTTCTTAAAAAAGATTGTTTAATACGATGGGATAATTGATTGGTTAAATTGTCATCTAGTCCGATAACCTTAGCAAATTGACGAAAAACTTGATCAGCATAGAGAATAAATTCATGAGATAAAGCATTATTTAAGTTAAACCCTGTCATATCAATTTCATCAGGTTTTCTCTGACTTAGTATTTTGTTATTCCCATAAAGTTTAATATTTTGAAGTTCCATACTTCGGGCGAGAAAAACCTCTTCTACCGCGCGATTATAAGCCAAAGTACAAGCATTATACCCCTGTTTATTGGGATCTCTTTCTTGCAGTAATAACTGAGCATATTTAATGAAAAAAGCCACTAAAGGAATGCCCGCACCCGCAGCTTCTGCAACATCTTTGACCCAAGGGGCATTATTAGCGATATCTTTAGCCCAAGGGGTTACTTTACCCATCACTTGAGCAATATTTTTCACTAAATCATTTTCTTTAAAACTTAATGCTTCCGTCAGAAAATCAGAGACAGTTTTCAATTGATTGAATTTATTTTGCCCTGTACTCATCGATACATTTCCCAATTAATTATTTAGTAAATACCTTTTTTTTCATAAATGAAGAGGCTTTAAACCTAACTTTCGGGCTAAATTTTACTTTTGCTTTTTGCTTTTTGCCTTTTTACTTTGCCCGAAAGGTCGTGGTAACATTTCGTAACGTTACTTTTTTTCTAGCATATACGGTTTTGGGACATTTTTGGTTATCAGTGGTCAGTCGTCAGCTTGGTAGGGTGGGCAAAGTTTTTGACTTGACAGGTAGTTCAGATCAATCTCTGATTTGCCCACAGTAATACTGTGTAGATGATCGGGCAATGACAATCGAAAAATAACAATAAAAAATCAGAGGTTAGTTAATAGTCTTGGATTATCATGAATTTTAGCTATTAATTTGATGAGGATATTTATGATGAGTCTGTACGAAAGATTAGGCGGAGAAGCTGCGGTTAACGTTGCGGTGGATAAGTTCTATGAGAAAGTGTTAGCCGATGAGCGTATCAATCACTTTTTTACTGACATTGATATGAAAAAACAAAGACAACATCAGAAAGATTTTATGACTTACGCTTTTGGAGGGGCGCAACAGTGGAATGGGCGACCGATGAGGAAAGCTCACGAAAAATTAGTAACAGAAATGGGCTTAACGGATAGCCATTTTGATGCAGTTGCTGAAAATTTAGTGGCTACCCTAAAAGAACTCAACATTGCTCAAGACTTAATCGATGAAGTTGTGCAAATTGTTGGTTCTTCTGCCCATCGTAACGATGTTTTAAACCGTTAAATTCCTCCTTTAAGCAAGAATTGTAACGCCAAAGAAGCTACCCCGCGAACAATGTTATCTAATCCAGGACTTCCGCCTCCTTTTCTTCTCGCTTCTTGTACCGCTTCAATTCTGTTAACAAAACTATCAGCTAATTCTTTGCCTTCCGTATTTTCTTGTTTTTCGTACAGTTGAGAAGCCATTTTTGCATTGAGAATGGCTGCATTTTCGTTCCCTAACCGCAATAAAGCGTAACCCCTGGCTAAATAAGCAGGAGCAAATTCCGAGTCTAAAATTAAGGCTTTATTATGATGAGCGATCGCTTCTTGATAATTTCCTTGTTGGGTTTCGTTTAAACCCCATCCATAAAATAGCTCTGGGGTTCCTGCATTTTGAGAAATTCCTTTGGCCCCTTGCACATAAGCTTGCTCTAAACTGGTACCGGTAAGGATTGCATTAGTGAGATAGGAGTCTCTTAAATCTGTTCCCTGCAACATCGCACTGCTTAAATTTGCCCCCGTTAAATTGGCACCGTATAAGGATGCACCGTTTAAATTTGCCCCTCTGAGATCGGCCCCGGCTAAATTGGCTTGAGAGAGGTTAGCACCGGCTAAATTTGCCCCAATTAAAGACGCTCCGGAAAGATCAGCCATTACCAACCCTGAACCGGTTAAATCACAGAGTTGACATTGTTTAGTAGATAATAATTGAGTTAAATGGGCTAAATTTTCGGCTCTGGCGGGTAAAATACAACCACAGGCCGTTAATAAAGCAGTTAAACTAATAGAGGTAATTTTTATCATGGCTTTTATGGGGACTTATATCAACAACAGACTTTAGTTTCCTATTATGACGAATTTCTCTGACTTTGAGTCTCACAGCAGACAGTCAGAAAAGAGTACAATTGAAACAATAGTTAATATTCGAGATACCTGATACCTATGGCAACTAACGTTGAAATCTACACTTGGAGTACCTGTCCCTTTTGTATTCGCGCGAAAGCTTTGTTAGTGAAAAAAGGGGTAGACTTTACTGAATATTGTATCGACGGAGATGAAAACGCAAGGGACGAAATGACCCAACGAGCTAACGGAAAACGCAGTTTACCCCAAATTTTTATCAATGATCACCATGTGGGGGGGTGTAACGAATTATATGATTTAGACTCAACGGGAGAACTAGATAGCTTATTGGAGCAGTCAGTAGCGTAATGAAACTTGCTTTTATTATCGATCCTATTGCTAAACTGAACCCCGGCCATGATAGCACTGTGGCCATGATGGAAGCAGCACAAGCATTAGGCCACGAGGTTTGGGTGACAGAAGTTCATCAACTCAGTGTTATTGACGGGAAAGCATGGGCGATGTTGTCTCAAGTCCAGTTAGTTCCTGTTACCTTAAAAGACGGAAAATGGACGAGTGTTGCTCAATGGTACGAGATATGTTCTCAGGGATTAAGGTGTCTGGAAGACATGGATGCGGTGTTGATGCGAAAAGATCCGCCAGTGACCATTCGCTATCTCTATGCCACTTATATTCTAGAGTTAGTTGATCCTAAGAAAACCCTGGTCATTAATTCTCCTCAAGGACTGCGAGAAGCTAACGAGAAGATGTATACGTTA
Organism: Crocosphaera sp.; assembly: GCA_030065205.1. Taxonomy (GTDB): domain Bacteria; phylum Cyanobacteriota; class Cyanobacteriia; order Cyanobacteriales; family Microcystaceae; genus Crocosphaera. Next base: position 46,608 of record JASJDN010000007.1, on the reverse strand, counting down.
CAATTCTACTCGGTGATGCCTGAAACCATTGTTAGTCTGGATAAGACTGTTATTCGTAAGTTTGTTGAGGAGAAAAAACAAGCTGTTCTTAAACCCTTGGGAGGGAAAGCAGGGGAAGGGATCTTATTTTTAGAACCCAGCGATCGCAACTTTAATTCTATTATTGAAGTTAGTACCCATCAAGGTCAAGAACCAGTGATGGTTCAACGGTTTTTACCAGAGGCTAAAAACGGAGATAAACGCATTATTCTTTTAGATGGTAAACCCATCGGTGCCGTAAATCGAGTCCCAACCGGTCAAGAATTTCGCGGTAACATGGCTGTGGGGGGACGGGTTGAAAAAACAGAATTGACCCCTAGAGAACACAATATTTGTGAGGTTGTCGGACCAAGATTACGTCAAAATGGGTTGTATTTTGTAGGGATTGATGTTATCGGTGGTTATTTAACCGAAGTTAATGTTACCAGTCCCACCGGTATTCGAGAAATTGATCTCCTAGATAACATGAATTTGGGACACATAGTAATTGAATGGTTGAATAGGGTCTGCTCTAAATAATTTTAGTTGATTGGATTAATGGTCAACAGTTAAGCACTCCGCTTATCTTCTTGCTTAAGATCCTTAACTTCTATGGACAAAAGAATATTGCTCGACTATCTTTTAACTAAGGATAGACAAATATCTCTATTTTTTTGTTCCATGTTTAATCATAAATAATATTAATAAGTTGAAGAATTATTGATTTTTCTGAATCTTGGGGAAATGGAGATTGATTTGTTTTTAATGAATTGAGAGAAGATAATTATGTATGATTCAGAAGCGATGGATTCAGTCTTAACTCCCTTTTCTTTAGTAAATGAAGGAAATAATATCTTAAACCACAACCCAGGTTTGGGGATCAATCCCTCACTTAATATGGATTATGGGTTCGCCTTGTCAGAAGTTGAGCTAAGTCTTATAGCCAAGACAAGGATAGATTATCCCGAAAGAAGTGATCACTTTCCTGTCCAACAAGTGGCTGAGGAAACTCACTTAAACTCACCAGAAACCGATTTTTTAACAGGACTCAATTCGTCTCAATCTTTAACATCAAATTCAGAGACAATTACCTTAACGGTTAATAGTACCATAGACGAAAATGATGGCTCTGCTCAAGGAGCGGGATTGACTCTCAGAGATGCGATTATGATAGCGAATAGTAATCTCAACTCTCGCTACATTATTCAGTTGACTGGGGATAATCTTTATGATTTAAGTCTGACAGGAACCAGGGAAGATAAAGCTCTCACAGGAGATTTAGACATCCTAAATGACATTACAATTAGTACCATTGGCTCTGACAAAGCTACCATTAATGCTCATAAAATTGATCGAGTTTTCCATGTTCACAATGGGGGGAAACTAAGCCTCAATAATGTTATTGTCACGGGAGGTGAAGTTGCGGGTAGTGATTGGGAGTCTCAAGGAGCTGGAATTCTAGTTGAAGCCGAGGGAATGGCTGATATTACTAACAGTATTCTTGAGGAAAATAGAATTGGTTACAACTACAGCCTGAATCAAGATGCTGGGGGAGCCGTTGCTAATCACGGGACTTTAGAGATTACCAGTAGTATTCTACGGAGAAATTATGCCAATAATATTGGCTCTGCTCTGTTTAACGCTAAATTAGCCACAGCAACCATCGCAGATACCCTCATCGAAGATCATTCTGGTCACGAAACATTTAATAACGGTGGTACCCTTTACAATGAGCTTCAAGCCACACTCAACATCAGCCATTCAGTGATTAGAAGTAACCGCACTGGGCAAACCTTTAGTCTGGGTGGTGGGCTAACTAATTATGGAACAGCTAATATTACTCACTCTACCTTTGACGGTAATAGCGCACGTGAGGGTGGGGCAATTTATAATGCCCGCACATTACCTGGAGATGAGCGAGGTCTTCTCAATCTAAGTCATAGCATGATTCGTCATAACACAGCCCGTAATGGTGGTGGTTTGGCTAACGATGGTGGAATCATTACCGTTGAAGATAGCGAAATTATCTTTAACACAGCCGCCAATAATGGTGGTGGCTTTTTTCAAGAATATTATGAGGGTGAGACCCGGGTAACTAACACCATTGTTAGTGATAATAGGTCCGGGGACAAGGGAGGTGGCTTTTTTATTGGATATAATAGCTCCCTCACCCTCGACCACGCCTCTGTTGAAAGAAACGAAACTAATATCTTTGGGGCGGGAATTTATATCGATGGCACTGCTAAGATAACGGCTAGTTTGATTGGGGATAATCGCACCACGGCTCGCTACGGAGAAGGAGCGGGGGTTTATATCGATCGTCTTGGGGAAATTACCCTAAGTCAAACCATTATTCGCCGTAATTTTAGCGATTACATCGGGGCTGGCCTTTCCAATAAAGGTCTTTTGGTCCTTAGAGATAGTCACGTGAGTGAGAACCGTAACTACAATGATGGCGCTGGTCTTCACAATGAAAACATGGCTGTTATCACGGGGACAACTTTTGAGAGCAATCGCAGCGAAGGCCAAGAAATCTTCGGTCGAGGAGCTGCTATTGTTAACGATTCTCAAGGAGAACTTTTCCTTGACGATAGTTATCTGCTCAATAATTATTCCACAGGTGACGGTGGGGCTTTATTTAATAAAAACCGAGCTGAAATTAGCCATACTACTATCGCTAATAACATCACGGCGCAAGATGGGGGTGGGGCTTATAATACTGGCGATCTTTATGTTACTAATAGCACCATTACCCATAACCGTGCTGAGAATGGTCAAGGCGGTGGTGTCATTAATGTTCTGGGTACGGCTCTGTTTTCTTCAACTACCCTTAGTTACAATGTGGCTCACTTGGGTGGGGGTTTTTATAATTCAGGGGGCGATAGCCAAGGTCTTTTTTATCATAGTACCGTCAATGATAATCGGGCTTCTCTCGATGGTGGTGGCATCTTTAATCGGGGAGATGGCAGTGGGGCCAGTCCCGGTCGGGTTCATTTTCATAATAGTACCCTGAGCCGAAATCAAGCTCAACGTCATGGTGGAGGATTTTTTAACGCCGATGGTTATTTTGGTGGGGCCATTGCTTATCTAGCTAACAGTACCGTCGCTGAAAATGTAGCTGATAGTGATAATGATGGAATCGGCAATGGTGGCGGTTTCTACACTCAAGATCAAAATGTCTATGGAGGAGTATCTGTTCTACTTAATACCATTATTGCTAATAATTTTGACACCCCTGACAACAATGGCCCTGGGTTGATTCATGCTGATGTTTCTGGCTTTTTCTTTAGCAACAACCATAATTTAATTGGTGTTTCTTTCGGCGGTGAGGGCTTTGGAGAACGGGATCTTTTAGATGTTGACCCTCTCCTTGGTTCCTTAGAGGATAATGGTGGCTCGACCAAAACTCATCGTTTATTGCTCGGAAGCCTCGCTATAGATGCAGGGGATAATAGTTCTATTCCTTCTGATCTCCTTGATCTTGATGGTGATGGGGATTCCGATGAGGCGATTCCCTTTGACCAACGAGGATTAGGTTTTTCCCGCATCAAAGGACTTTCTGTTGATCTTGGCTCCTTTGAAGTTTAAAAAGAGTCAGCTTTTGGACGGCGTTTTCGCACTCTTGGTTCGACTCTGACTACTTTCCTTTTTTCATACTATTACCCACCTTTTCTAGCATTATTAGATAGATTTTCTACAAAAATGGGATACTCCCAATTTATTCCTTAACATTGACATTTATATTAAGGTATATTAAGGAAAGAATAAACCTGACCTAATTATTGGTAAGTCAAGCCAAAAAGTCTTACACTAAGTAAATAATAAATGGTGCAATAATTATTAATGTTATGTTTCAGGTTGGGGATATTCTTTGTGAACGTTATCGACTTTTAGAACCTTTGGGGAAAACGGCCATTGGTCATCAAACTTGGTTAGCAGATGATTTATTTTCTCCCATTGATGTGTATTCTGAACCAAAAAAACAATACCCTTGGTTGAGATGGGCTTTTAAGGTTAATCAGGTATTTCGTCCTAAGATTTATGAAAAAGTAACCGTTAAACTATTAGCTTTTAATCCTCAACTGTCTTGGGAACAATTTAAACTATTTGAACGAGAAGCCAAAGTATTACAAGGATTAAATCATCCGTTTCTTCCCCGTTATCGAAACTATTTTGAACTTTCTGGAAATGCAGGAAATAGGGTTCCTTGGTTTGGTTTAGTAGAAGATTATATTCCAGGAAAATCATTACAAGATTTATTAGAACAAGGGGAAAAATTTTCTGAGTCTAAAATTCGTAAAATTGCTGTCAAAGTTCTCAATATTTTGATTTATTTACATGAGTTAAATCCCCCTGTTTTACATCGAGATATTAAACCCGGCAATTTAATTTTAGGGGAAGATAATAATATCTATCTGATTGATTTTGGGGCGGTTCAAGATCAAAGTTCAGTGACTAATATTAGTTTTACTGTAGTAGGAACCAGTGGTTATACTCCCTTAGAACAATTTTGGGGTAAAGCGGTTTTTTCTTCTGATTTATACGCATTAGGGGCAACATTAATTCATTTACTAACTGGTATTTCTCCAACGGATTTACACAATCAAGATTATCAAATTGAGTTTGAGGAAAAAGTTAAGATAAAACCCTATTTTCAAGCTTGGTTAACAACGTTAACTGAAGTCAAACTTTCTCAACGTTATCACACAGCAAGAGAGGCATTAACCGCTTTAAAAACGGGAGCAACAAGCAAGAAAAAAGACTCAAGAAATCAGATAATCAAATCGGGTAATAAGGATAAATTAAAAACAAAAATCAAATTAAATAAGACAGCAAAATCTCTACAAGTTATTATTCCCTCATCTCAATTAAAATTATTCACACAATTATTTAAACCAGACATAACTTTAATTAATAATCAATTAGATATTAAAACAATTATACCCTTAGTAACCATTTCTGGCGTAGTGTTGATTCCTTTTTCTTTAATTTTTACCGGAATGATGTTAAAAGATCCTTCATTTATCATGGCATCTTTGGAGATTATGGGAGGAATGAGTTTTATGGTAATTTTTATACTATTACTTCTTTATATTATTAGCAGCATGGGATCAAAAACTTGTTTAGTGTTGGATCAAGAAACCTTAAAAATACAGGAAAAAATATTAGGATTGGAATATTATCAACAAGAAGAATCAAAAAGTAATATTCTAGGAATTTTTATCCATCAATTCCTACAACGATATAATGTTACAATTAATACAAGAAAAATGATTTATCAATTAGGTAGTAAATTAACAGAAGAAGAAGCCCTTTGGTTAGCGAAAGAAATTGAAGATTGGTTAAAATAAAACCCTGCCTTGTTTTTTAGATTAAACGAAAATATGACATACTATAGAGAACTAATACTTTAAAATTGATAAAACGACAAAATCATGATCAGGCTTGCTAATAAAATTTTAGATAATCAATGGTTTTTTATTGTGTTAATGGGGCTACTGAGTCGAGGGGTTATTATCTTAACAATGGTATGGATTGCCCCTTTACTATCTATTTCATCAGGAAGTAATACCATTGATTTTGGTTGGGAAGTATTTTCAGCTTGGGATAGTGATTTATATCAAAAAATTGCAACGAATAGTTATGATAAATTAGGATCAGAACCAGGAGCTAATGTTGCTTTTTTTCCCTTATTCCCTTTATTAATTAGACTGGGAATGAGCTTGGGCTTTTCTTCTAATATTGTTGGGTTTTTTATTAATAATGCTGCATTTTTTCTAACTTTATTTATCGTTTATGTTTGGGTAAAAAATAACAATAGCAGTTCAGCAGCCCGTTGGGTTGTCGCTATTTTAGCTTGGTGTCCCTCATCTATTTTTGGTACAGTTATTTATACAGAGGGACTTTTTTTACTGTTGAGTAGTTTGGCTTTATTCACCTTTGAAAATAAACAATATACCCAGACCATTCTCTGGGGAATATTAGCAACCGCTACTCGCATTACTGGACTGGCTTTGGTGCCTACTTTTTTGTTCATTGCTTGGCGTAAAAAGTTGTCTATTATGGCTTATGTCGCAGCTTTAGGCAGTAGTGGAGGAATCCTACTATATAGTCTTTATTGTTGGTTTCAATTTAATGACCCCATTGCCTTTATTACCGTCCAGTATACTCAATGGCAACGAAAACAAGGCATTGACTGGGAAGGATGGGGGCGAATGTTAGCAGAAATCACTATCGGGGGAAAAAATTGGGCAGCCGGAACCATTAATGACCCCTGGCATCCCCTTTTATTCTTATTAATTATCTCCCTCGCCTATGGACTATGGCATTATCGGAAATCGATTCCGAAACCCTATTTTGATTACAGTTTAGGTAGCTTATGTTTATTGTTATGGCTATTAAGCGGTGATGCTTTGCTAAATACCCTTTCTGTGTTAGGGGGACTGTTATTATTATGGTGTTGTCGTCAACATTTGGCTCATGTGGCGTATGTTTATGGGTTATGTGCCTTGGGACTGTTATTATCTTCGGGAGGAACTATCTCTTTAAATCGCTTGGCTTATGGTATTGTTTCCTTATCCATTGCCCTAGGATTGACTTTATCACAATCCCCTCGTTGGGGTTATCTTACTTTAGGGTTTTTTGGTTTATTATTAGTGACTTTTTCTCTGCGATTTGCTCAACATCAATGGGTAGCGATTTTGCCTTAAGAAACCTAAAATTAAATTAAGTCTCTCTTATTACAAACTTTCTTAAAAACTAGACAGACAAGAAAAAAATATTATGTTTAATACTGAGGATATTCTTGTTGATAAATACCAACTTAAACAACGATTAGGTCATACAGCTACCGGTCATCAAACTTGGTTAGGTATAGATACATTAACACAGGAAAAAGTGACTTTAAAACTTTTAGCGTTTAGTCCTCAAATGCAATGGGAAGAGTTAAAATTATTTGAAAGAGAAGCGCAAGTTCTACAGTCGCTTGAACATCAGCGAATTCCTAAATACCGAGACTATTTTGACTTAGACAAAGACTTGGGAGGAGGAATCGCCTGGTTTGGGTTGGTACAAGATTATATCCCTGGTGCATCATTACAAGAATTAGTCGATAATGGTAAGATATTCACAGAAGAAGAAACCTATAGAATTGCTGTAGAAATTTTAGAAATTTTGATTTATTTACATCAATTAAACCCTGTTGTTATTCATCGAGATATTAAACCCAGTAACTTAATTTTAGGAGAAGATAATCATATTTATTTAATTGATTTTGGTGCGGTACAAGCACAAGGGGCTGTTACTGGTGTAACATTTACCATAGTCGGTAGTAGTGGTTATGCCCCCTTAGAACAATTTTGGGGAAGAGCAGTTCCTGCTTCAGATATTTACGCATTAGGGGCAACTTTAATTCATTTATTAACAGGAATATGCCCCATTGACTTACCTCACAAAGACTCTCAAATTCAATTTTCAGATAAAGTTAATCTTGCTGACTATTTTGTTTATTGGTTAGAGAAAGCTACTAATATATCTTTAGAAAAAAGATTTTTAACAGCACAAGAAGCCTTAAATAATTTACAACTAAAAGCATTAATGACTACTTCAAATAATTATAAAAATAAACTATTTCAACCTCATTATAGTCGTTTTTTGGTGACAAAAACAGACGACAAACTATCTTTATATCTACCTCCTAAAATGACTTATAAAATAGGCAAGAGTGTCCTGTTTATGATTATCTTTATGGTGGTTGTTATTACCCTTGGTTTTTTTCCATTCTCTCTGCTGTTTTTTTTATTTGCATATCAATATTTTAAGGATATGAGACTTGTTTTTTCAGAACAATCTTTTAAAATACAACGAACAATTTTTGGTTTAACTTATCAGTCTATTAATCGCTCAAATGATGAAATTCTTGGCATTTTTTTATATGGCAGTTCTAAGAATCATCAAGTCAAAATTAGAACTAAAAAAAGAAGTTATGTTATCGGGGAAAATCTCAAAGAAGAAGAATGTGCTTGGTTAGCAAAAGAAATTCAAGATTGGTTATATTATCATGGTAATTAAGTATCAACTGACTAAAATGTTAAGTCTCATTACAAAAAAAGCATAAGACTTGCAAGAGGTTACAGATATATGAGTATGATAATCGAGGTAATGTTTTCAAAGTTTAGTTTGTGATGAGTCTAAAAATAGTTGAAAATTTTGATGCAAGTTTTGCCCTGACACTAGAAAGCCAAGAAACCCTATTTGAGTTGTTAAAAAATCCAGATTTTATCCAACAAATTTCTCAACAATTATCTAATAAAAAAACATCTATTGAGTTTACCGAATTATTATTTCAACCTGTTCCCTATAGTAGCCAAACCCCCAGAGGAATGCCAGCAGAATTTGAAAAGTATTATGATTCTGATGAGCATATTATTATTAATGTCCCCCCTAACTTTATGTTCAAAGCGAAAATATTTAAACCCAGTCGCCTCTGTGCTATTTATCGCTTCATTAAGTAATATATTTTGTTCTTAAGCTTGTTATTTTTGTGAGACTTTACTATGATTACCGACACTCAAACCCCTAGTTTAAATGACTTAGATTATGTACCTTACTTAGATCAAAATGGAGTTATTACTGAAGCGTTACAGAAAAAAATTGGGGTTTATGCCATTTTTGATGAAAATAAAAACTTAAAATTCATTGGTTATTCCCGTGATATTTATGCTAGTTTAAAACAACATTTAGTCCGTCAACCTCAGCAATGTTATTGGTTAAAAGTTGAAATAATTAGCCGTCCCAGTCGAAGTATTTTAGAAGAAATAAAAAACAACTGGACTCAAGAAAATGGAGATTTATCCATCAATGATCAAGCAAACCAAAAATTATGGACACAACCCATTGATGCTAAACTCTGTATGACGGAAGAAGACAAACAAACTCATAATAATAGTGATGACTTAGGCAAAATCAAACTATTAAAAAAAATTTCTAGAAGAGTTCAAGCTAACATTGAAGAAATCTTAGAAAAACGAGGAAATAAAATGGAAATCCGTTTTAATCCTAAGCTTAAAGAGCAAGGATTATTAGATTTAAAATAATAAGGTGGGCAAAAATTTAACCGACTTGATTACTTCAAATAACCTTTGAACTTGCCCACCCTACAATTCTCAGTTAAACAACTGAATAACCAGTTAGGAGATCACTGATTACTGAATAAATGTTGTACATTAAAAGGTGAAGTCGTTTTAATAATCAAGGAGTAACCCATAATGACCTGGCGTGGTTCAGTCAGTATTCCCGATCGCATTTTTGGCACGTTAGTCTATTGCTTTGCCGTTTTTGACACGATGTTGTTTGGCACTTATCTGTTGCAACAGTTTCCAGTCTTTAATTTTTTCTTAATTCCAGCCTTGCCTGTTGGACTCACCTATAGTTTATTAGGTGCTTTGCTAGGGCCATTAGCACGTTGGGCTAGTTTTCTCGCCTTTATCCTTTTGTTTGCTTTAGTTGTCCGTAACGATCGCATTAGCCATTTTATCCGTTACAATGCCATGCAATCGATTCTCATCGGCATTTTATTAGCGTTAGCTGGCATTATCATGAATTATGTTTTAATCCCTGCTTTGGGGCGTAGTGGTATTCTCATTGAAACCCTATACAATGTACTATTTTTAGGGGGATTAGCAGCCTCCTACTTTTCCATGATTCAATCAGCCTTAGGACGCTATGCAGAAATTCCTACGATTTCCGAGGCCGCTTATTCTCAGGTTCGCTGGTAGTCATGTTAGGGGTTGGCGCACTGATAACAGGGTTTTCAATGCTACCGATTCCCTCAATTTCTACCCGAACGCGATCGCCGACATTGAGGGGGCCAACCCCTTCGGGGGTTCCTGTGAGAATAACATCTCCTGGAAACAGCGTCAGAATGTGAGAAATATAAGAAACGATCGCTTGAGGAGAGAAAACCATATCCTGAACTAAAGCAGACTGCCTTGGTTCCGTTTCATTATTAACAAAAGTTTGAAGGGTAGTGGTTGCACTTAACTCACGAATCACCCACGGACCCAAAGGACAAAACGTATCAAACCCCTTTGCTCTGACCCATTGATTATCCTTTCTTTGAAAATCCCGAGCCGTAATATCATTAGCGATAGTATAACCCCAAATTTTGCTACGGGCATCTTTTTCAGAACAGTTTTTAGTCACTTCACCGATCACTAAAGCTAACTCTCCCTCATAATCAACCTGTTGCGACTGTGGGGGATAATGAATCCCTTGACCTTCTCCAATCAGGGTGGAAGGGGGTTTAAAAAAGAGTAACGGTTCTTGAGGGACTGTGTTACCCAATTCCTCTGCGTGGGCCTTGTAGTTACGGCCAACCGCAACAATTTTGGAAGGAAAACAAGGAGCTAAAAATTCATAACTATCGGCTTTTAAGACAACGCCACTGGGTTGTCCCCCGTCCCAAGGGGCAGCATCAAACACTGCCACACTGCGGTTAAGATTAAGTGAGCCATAATGGATGTTTCCTTGAGTTGTTTTTACTCGAACGTAGCGTTGCGGCATAAACTTGAGCAGTCAGTTAGGTTAGAAGTCGACTAATGGGCCTTGAAATATCTTAGCCATTAGCCATAAAGTCGTAGTATGATTTTAAAGGAATGTGTCTCAAAAAGGAGACATTTTTTCATTTGATTCGTTTCCGATGATCCTTGCTTCTTGATCATAAGACCATAAGTCAATCACGAAGCCAACTTGTCCATAAGGAGTTTACACCCATGAGCCAAAGTTACGAAATGATTTTTATCTTGCGTCCTGACCTTTCAGAAGAGCAAGTTAACCAAGCTGTCAACACCTATAAGGAATTTTTGACTGAGAATAACGCCACCGATCTCCAGGTGAAAATCTGGGGTAAACGCCGTCTGGCCTATCCGATTCAAAAAAAGGTGGATGGGATCTATGTTCAGTTCAATTATCAAGCCGATGGTACCCAAATCGCACCCTTAGAAAGAATGATGCGCTTAGGGGAAGAAACAATGCGCTATCTCACCATTAAGTTAGATACCGTCTCCTCCGAAAAAGTTGAAGAGGAAGAACCAGAAACCGCAGAACCGGAACCCGTTGCTTCTGAAGCTTAAGTCTGAGGAGACTGGGGGACGGGGTGACTGGGTGACTCGGAGACTGGGAGACGGGGTGACGGGGGGACGGGGTGACGGAGTGACTCGGAGACTGGGTGATTTTCGTGAATGAAAAGAGCAACAAGGCAAAAACTCACGAGGATTTGAAAGTCTATCAGATAGCGTTTGATGCTGCTATGGATATCTTTCAGTTATCAAAGACGTTTCCTTTTGAGGAAAGATATGCTCTAACTGATCAAATTCGTCGTTCTTCTCCTTCTGTCTGTGCCAACCTAGCCGAAGCTTGGAGGAAACGCCGATATAAAGCTGCTTTTGTGGCTAAACTCAATGATTGTGAAGCAGAAGCAGCAGAGACACAAGTCTGGTTAAAGTTCGCTGTAAAGTGCCAATATTTACCAGTCGATATGGGTCGTGATCTTTACGGAACATATAACCAAATTTTAGGAAGCTTAGTCAAAATGATTAACTCACCCGATAACTGGTTATTGTGAATGACTGACAAATCACCCCGTCACCCCGTCCCCCCGTCACCCCGTCACCCCGTCACCCCGTCACCCCCTCCTCCTACTCAACTCCCGACATGGCCCTCAACTGTCCACAAGCTGCATTGGCTTCGAGTCCACGGGAATAACGGACACTAACCGCGATCTTTTGCCCTTCTAAAATACTTTTAAAGACGTTAATACTTTCAGCATCGGGTCGTTGATAGTCCGCTTCTTGGATGGGGTTATAAGGGATTAAATTGACATGACTTTGAAACCCTTTTAAACATTTGGCTAACTGTATCGCTTGTTCTGGTAAATCATTAATCCCACCCAATAAAATATATTCAAAGCTGACTCTTCTACCTGTAATTTCCACATACTTTCGACAGTCTGATAACAGTTTAGGAAGGGGATAATATTTTGCACTGGGGATTAATTGTTCTCGTAATTGTTGGTTGGGTGCATGAAGACTAACGGCAAAGGTTACTTGCAGTTTATGATGAGCTAATTCTAAGATTTTTTTGGGAATGCCCACCGTAGAAATGGTAAGCGATCGCTGGCCAATGCCTACGTCTTGGTTTAATATTTTAACCGCTTTAATCACTTCTTTAGTATTTAATAAGGGTTCTCCCATTCCCATGAAAACCACATGAGAGACTCTTTGTTGAAAGTCCTCTTGTACCGTTAACACTTGATCCACGATTTCGGCGCAGGTTAAATTACGTTCGTATCCTCCTTTGCCTGTGGCACAAAAATCACAATTCATAGGACATCCCACTTGAGAAGAGACACAAACCGTTAAGCGTTTTGAGGTGGGAATACCGACCGTTTCAATAATTAAATTATCTTCTAACCCTAACAAATATTTTCGGGTTTTATCCGGGGCAATGGCACAATGATTAATGTGAGAACGGCCAATGGGATAGTCTTTTAATTCTTCCCGCCAAGCTTTAGGAAAGACCGAGATTTCTGTGAGCGATCGCACGCCTTTTTGATATAACCATTGATGCAGTTGTTTTCCTCGATAAGCGGGTTGTCCTTTTTGTTTGACCCAGGTGGTTAATTCGTCTACAGATTTTCCTAATAGGGTTTCTTGTGTTAGTGGCATCGAGATTAAGGAATAAAAGTAATTAATTAATTTTGACAACTCCCGTCGCGAGAGGCGCGAGGGATTCTTCCTTCATCGCTCAACGCCTTGCAAAAGCAGTGCCTTTGCTTGGTCTTACTCGAACTCCAGAAGCAGTAGCGAGATGCCCTCCCGCCAAAATTCGTAATCCTTCATCTTTAATATTTTTGGCAGCGTTTATGTCACGGTCAATGTTTTGAGTTAAGCACTTGGGACAGTCCCAAAACCTAACATCTAAGAGCAAACTACCCACTTGATTTAGACAGACATTACAAGTTTTAGAGCTAGGAAAAAACCTATCCACTTCAATGTAAGTTTTCCCTTCCCACTCTGCTTTATATTTAAGCATGGTACAAAAAATCCCCCAACCAGCATCACTAATTGACTTGGCAAGTTTATGATTCTTGACCATGTTGTTGACCGCCAGATTTTCTACTATTATGACTTGGTTTTTGTCAACTAAATTACGACTTAGCTTGTGTAAAAAATCCTCTCGACAGCGAGTTATTTTTTCATGAACTTTAGCTACTTTAATCCTGGCTTTATTTCTATTACTAGAACCTTTTTGTTTGCGACTAAGTTGTTTTTGCTTTTTGGCTAGTTTCTCCTCATATTTACGATAGTATTTAGGGTTTCCATGTTTGCTCCCATCACTGGTAATAGCAAAATGGGTTAAGCCACAGTCAATACCTATCGCTTTGATTTCCCCTTTATTAAGGGAGGTTAAGGGGGATGGCCTTTCTACACCATCGTCATACAAGCAAGAAGCGTAAAACTGACCCGTAGGAGTCATCGAAACAGTTACAGACTTAAGCTTACCTTGAGGTAATCTAGATACTTTGCAATACACTTCTTTAAGTTTTGGCAAGCTTAAATACTCACCATCTAACTTAAATCCTTGAGGGAATCTAATTGACTGTTTTTTGTGTTTTTTCTTGAAATTAGGGTATTTAGCCCGTCTCTCAAAGAAGTTCAGAAATGCACTTGATAAGTCTAAGGCTACTTGCTGCAATACTTGTGATGGGGGTTCTTTTAGCCACTCATACTCTTTTTTAAGTTCAGGTAAGAGTTTGATGATGTCATTGCGACTTAAACCTTTACCAGTGTCTTGATAGGTTTGAGAAGTAAGGTTAAGAGCGTAATTGTAAAACCAACGAGCGCAACCGAAAGACTTAACTAACAAATCTTTTTGCTCACTTGTTGGGTATACGCGATATTTATACGCCTTGAACATTACACTTACCAAACCACTAATAGTATGGTAACACAAATTGTCAAAAGGGGATCAAAATCTCAGGCATTGATCGAGGATTGTCTAGACTTGTTACAGTTTTCGATGGGGAAAAAACTTACTCGATTGACCCGATAAAACCAACAATGATTTATCTAAACAGGAAACTGGAAAACTTCTTAACGATTTAAGGTTTAAGGGTAGATTGACCGCTACAATAAGCTACTGCAACCATGAGAGCAAAGTACAGAAACGATCACCCCTACCAAGACGAATTACTATGGCAAAAGTTCTTGTATCAGACCCCATTGACCAAGTTGGTATTGATATCCTCTCACAAGTGGCACAAGTGGATGTTAAAACGGGACTCCCCCCAGAAGAATTAGTAAAAATTATTCCCGAATACGATGCCATGATGCTGCGTTCTGGAACCCGTGTGACTAAAGAAATTATTGCGGCCGGAACCCAACTGAAAATTATTGGACGGGCTGGGGTTGGTGTAGATAATATCGATGTACCTGCAGCCACTCGTCAAGGTATTGTGGTAGTCAACTCTCCAGAAGGTAATACCATCGCTGCAGCCGAACACGCCCTGGCTATGATGTTATCCCTGTCTCGTCACATTCCTGAAGCCAACCAGTCTGTTAAAAATAACAAATGGGAACGGAAACGCTTTATTGGGGCAGAAGTTTATAAAAAAACCTTGGGGGTTGTCGGTTTAGGAAAAATTGGGTCCCACGTAGCTAACGTAGCTAAATCGATGGGCATGAAATTATTAGCTTATGATCCCTTTATTTCCAAAGAACGAGCGGATCAATTAGGCTGTACCCTAGTAGACTTGGATCTTCTCTTTGCTGAATCTGATTATATTACCCTACACATCCCCAAAACCCCCGAAACCACCCACTTAATTAATAAAGAAGCCCTCAGTAAAATGAAGCCCACCACCCGCCTCATTAACTGTGCGCGGGGTGGTACTATTGATGAGGATGCCTTAGCCGAAGCGATCGCTGAAGGGACAATTGCCGGGGCTGCGTTAGACGTATTTGAAGAAGAACCCCTCAAAGACTCTAAACTTAGAGACCACGAAAACATCATTTTAACCCCCCATTTAGGGGCTTCTACCGCCGAAGCACAGGTCAATGTAGCGGTAGATGTGGCCGAACAAATTCGCGATGTCTTGTTAGGACTTCCCGCTCGTTCTGCGGTCAATATTCCAGGACTTACCCCCGATGTCATGGAACAAATGCGCCCCTATTTACAATTAGCGGAAACGTTGGGCAATTTAGTGGGTCAATTAGCAGGTGGTCGCATTGAACGGTTAACGGTGCGTTTGCAAGGAGAATTAGCCAGTACTAAGGCTCAACCCATCGTTGTTGCTTCGATTAAAGGTCTACTCTCTCAAGCGTTGCGAGAACGGGTTAATTACGTCAATGCAGCCATCGAAGCGAAAGAACGGGGTGTGCGTATCATTGAAACCCGTGACGCGTCCATTCGGGACTATTCAGGTTCGTTGCATCTGTCCGCTCAAGGATCGTTAGGAGAGCATTCTGTAACTGGGGCCTTGTTGAGTGATGGAGAAATTCGCATTACGGATGTGGATGGGTTCCCCATTAACGTTCCTCCCAGTAACTATATGTTATTTACGGTTCACCGTGATATGCCGGGGATTATCGGAAAAATTGGCTCTCTGTTGGGCAGTTTTAACGTTAATATTGCCAGTATGCAAGTAGGACGGAAAATTGTCCGAGGCGATGCTGTCATGGCCCTCAGTTTAGATGATCCCTTACCAGACGGACTGTTAACCGAAATTACCAAAGTTTCTGGTATTCGAGACGCTTACACCGTTAAACTTTAACGGAGGCAGAAGGCAGAAGGCAGGAGGCAGGAGGCAGGAGGCAGGAGGCAAGAGTTCAGCCTTGATATCTATCACCCCCTCTCCCAGTCTCCCCCTCTCCCCCTCTCCCCCTCTCCCAGTCTCCCCCTCTCCCAGTCTCCCCCTCTCCCCCTCTCCCAGTCTCCCCCTCTCCCAGTCTCCCCCTCTCCCAATCTCCCCCTCTCCCAGTCTCCCTGCTCCAGTCCCCTTACTTATAAACACTATGTCCAACAGTTGGTGGGAAATCACCATTTTATGTCATCCTCATTTAGAAGAATCCATTAATTGGCGGTTAGATAAGTTTGGCTGTTCCGGAACGTCACGGGAAGTTAAAGGAAAATCCTACATTATTCAAGCTTATATTCCACAGATTCAGTATCAATCTTTAGATATCTCTGCATTGTCTTTGTGGTTACAACAAGATGCTTTGGTCTTAAATTTACCCCAACCCTTAACCCGTTGGAAATTAATCGATGAAGAAGATTGGTCTAGTAGTTGGAAACAACACTGGGAACCCACAGAAGTGGGCGATCGCTTTATTATTTATCCGGCTTGGTTAACCCCTCCAGAAAACACGGATAAACTGATTCTAAAACTCGATCCAGGGGTGGCGTTTGGGACGGGGACCCACCCCACCACTCAGTTATGTTTAGAGTCCCTAGAAATGCGTTTATCAAAACCCACTAAAGATGTGGTAATTGCTGATATTGGTTCGGGTTCGGGTATTCTTTCCATTGGGGCGATTTTATTGGGGGCCAGCAAAGTTTATGGGGTGGATATTGACCCCTTAGCGGTGAAAGCAGCCAAGGAAAACCGTGATCTTAATCAAATTCATCCCGATCAATTAGTGATTAATCAAGGGAGTTTGACGGAATTATTAGACTTAGTGAATGGGGGAGTCGATGGGATTGTTTGTAATATTTTAGCTGAGGTAATTATTGAGTTGATTCCGCACTTTTCTAAGGTAGCTAAGCCTAATACTTGGGGGGTGTTAAGTGGTATTTTGTTAGAACAATCTCAAGCGATCGCTGATACCCTAGAACAAGAAGGTTGGATCGTGGCTGCTTTATGGAAACGTAAACAATGGTGTTGTTTTCAAATTCGTAAAGCACCAGAAGATTAATATATTTTTCTAAAAGTATTGAAGGTTTGCGTGATTAATTGTATGTTTTGGTCTAAACTTAGTTCATTTCTACAACAGGAATGGACATTATTCAATCAATTAAGAACAGAAATCGAAGAAGAACAAATTTCAGAAGATCAGTTATCGCAAATTCTGATTAACCAAGTTTTAGCGCATAATTTTTCTATTTTACTGATTTTAGCCACAACTATTTCCACCTGTGGTTTAATTTCTAATAGTGCCGCCACGATTATTGGAGCAATGATTATCGCCCCTTTAATGATACCCATTATTGGTATAGCTTATGCTTTAGTGACTTTTAATATTCGTTTGATTAATTATTCTTTAATTCGCTTAACTTTCGGAATTTTCTTGACAATTGGGATTGCTTTTTTAACCACAGAAATTATCGGATATAAACTATCAGGAGCAGAAATTTTAGCTCGGACTGAACCCACTTTACTCGACTTAGGGGTAGCGATCGCAGCAGGGACAGCCGGAGGGTTTGCTAAGGTACGTCGTAGCGTTTCTGATGCTATTCCTGGGGTGGCAATATCAGTCGCGTTAGTTCCTCCTTTATGTGTTGTTGGGATTGGCTTTGCAGTCTCGGATTTTAGCCTGTCTATCGGCTCTTTTATGCTATTTTTGACAAATTTGGTAGGGATTATTTTAACGGCTGCTATCGTCTTTCTTTTCGAGTCTTATGGAAGTTGGAAAAAGGCCACAGCTAGTTTATTTGTGTTAATTGCCAGTCTGATTATGATTACCCTTCCCCTCAATTTTTCCTTTCGAGAAATGATTATTGAAAATCAGATTCGTCATCAATTAGCTAAACGTCACCGTCAACATAACGATAAGGAAGAAACTATTATTACAAAAGTTGATGTTCAACTACAAGAAGAAAAAATTGTTGTCGTTGCTGATGTTATTATTACCCCTGATAGACTCGATGAAATTGATCCAAAAGAAAACCTTAAACTAACTCAGAAAACCCTATCAGAGATGATGGGACAACCAGTCGAGTTAAGAGTGAGAGTTTTTCCTATCGAGATTCTTAATTTTGAAGCAGATTCTTCAGATATACCAAATAATAATTAAATTTGTTCTAGAAATTCTGCTTCAATAATTAGAGGACTTTTAGTCAGTCCTTGATTGGTAAAATGTTCGAGAAGTTCAGATGTTAAACTAGATAACAATTGACTGTGAGTAATTTCAATATATCCTTGAGGTTGTCGTTGATAAAAAGTAATTTTCTGATTTTTCCAGAACCAAACTTCTTTAACTCCTATAAGGTGATATTTGTTAAGATCATCAACACTACCACTAGAAAAGATGACTTCAATCGCTAAATCAGGAACATCTTTATCAGTATTGAAAGCAAAACTCACATCAGGTTCTTTTCCCGCCAGTGGTTTATGGGACAATCGGGTAGAACCCCAGGGGAAATAAGGTAAATTAAACTTTCTACAATAAGCACAGACTAAAATAGTCAGAGTTTGGGCAATTCTTTCATGATTGAGGCTAGGGGACACTAAAGTAATGACTCCATTGAAATAAGACACTCTATAGCCTAGGTATTCTTCGGCTGAGAATTTCTCATAGTCTGTCCAAGTCATACCGGCTAAACTAAGAGTTTGGTCTTGTTTTTGAAGCTGGTTAATAGTTAGGGGAAACTGTGTATTGATTAACATAATCTTCTTTCTTAAAAGACTTCCTTAATCTGGTATAAAAGATAACAGTATAGTCAAGCTACTTTAACTAAGACTTTTTCTCCCCTTCGTTTCACAGGATAAGCTTCCAGAAATATGCCTGGAGAGGTGAGACATTCCCCTGTTTCTAGATGATACTTAAAGCCATGATGTAAACAAGTTAAAACACCGTTTTCTACTTCCCCCGTATCCAATGGCATTGCTAAGTGCATACAACTATTACGATAACCCTTAACCGTCTCATCTTTCCTCACTAAAATTAACTTTAATCCTTCAATTTCTAAGGGTAAGATTCCCCCATTGGGAATTTCATCAATTCTGGCTAAAGCTACCCAACCAGCGTCTTGAGAAGTACCAAAAGGACTCTCTATTTTTTCTCCTGTATAAGTTACTGTGTGATTAACAGAGATAACCTTTGTAATTTCAGGACAATAGGTTTTTATCGCTTGTTCAACCCCTTGTTTCATGGTTAAGGTAGAAGCGGGACAATTACTACAAGTTCCCACTAATTTAACTTTGACAGTATCGGGTAATTGAATAGATACTAATTCTACGTCACCGTGATGACTTTTTAACCCTGGCCGTACTGTTTCTAAGGCTTGTTCGATGCGTTGTTCTAGGGGAGGTGTAGGGGGTTTAATTAAGTCATGATAGCGCAATAAACCATACACCACTTCATCTTCCACTGCTTCTTTTAAAGCGGGTAAAGCTTCTTTTTTAACCGTTTTAATGAGACGAGTTAAGGCTTCTTTGTGTAAGGTTTCGATGGCTTCTTTTAGTCGTTCTACAACAACCTGTTGATTTTTATCCCATTGGCTTACAATTTGTTCGTAGCGGCTAATTTCTGCAATTAGTTGTTGTAAGTTTTGTTCTTGTTCTGTTGTTAATTGTGTCATTTTTATGCTTTAATTTCTAAAGATTATTAATCATTATTCTAGTAATAAGTAGGGTGGGCAAATTTCACAACATTTTCAAATAATCAAGAAACAATTTTCATTTTGCCCACCTGATGATTATCAGTTATTTACTTTAATTGTCACATTTTTGATTTCAAAATATTGAAATTCTTTGTTTACTCACAATAACAATTAAAGTGAAAAGTAGGGTGGACAAAGTTCAAAAGATTGTTAAATAATCAAGAAACTATTTTTATTTTGTCCACCTAAAAATTATTAATTATTTACTGCATTTTCACATCTTTTAGTAAAAATGGCATCATCATTCCTGTGACTAAACTAGAAATGGTAATCACAAAAGCGAGATTTAATCCCATTTCCCCTAGTCCGACTAATAACACAGAACCAATCAAAACCCCTAAGGTTATTTGACGATAAAAATAACCCATGTTTCGGAATAATTTACCTTTAAAAAATAACTTTGCTGAGTACCAAGCTAAATCTAACATAATCAAAAACTCCTAAACTAATTTGAGAACAACTAAACCAATAGCAGCCACAGGAACCACTCCAGCAGGACCAAATAAACTGCCTAAAATAGCAGCTAATTCATAGCCGATATCTTTTCCTGCTAAAATAATTCCACCAATGGCACCAGCAATCATAGAAATAATAGCAGCAAAGAATAACCAGAAAATCCCTGTAATTAAGGTAATTTCTCCTGTCACTACATTAGTAAAAAATTCTTGAACACCTGGATTACTGCTTACATATGCGATTAAATCACTCATAGAGAAAAGTCTCCTAAAATTAACTAAAGTACAAACTTTTTACTCTCAAGATTTTGTAGGGTTATTGAGAGAATGCCGATAATTCTTTATCGATGTCTTCTAACATTTCTGTAACAATATCCACCCGTTCCCATTGTCCATAGTCGCTGAATATTTGTTTAGCTTCTTGATAGTAAGCTTGACACTGTTTTAAATTACTAGGATTACCTGTTTCTGGGTGTTCAACGTCATCCGGTAAGTTAAATAAAACGTTGGCTTTATTAGCAATGGTATTGGCATATTCGATGGGGGTATCTTGTCGAGTTCTCACCTTCAACGCCTCATCATAAGCAGCTAACGCCTTCAAATTGTTCTCAATGGGGTGGGAAGTGTTAAGATACTGTAGCGCGTTAGCTAAATTGTTTTGTAGCATGGCATATTCGCTAGGATGATCGATTAATGTCACCCATTTCAATGCTGCTTCAAAGGACTGTACTGCCATTCCTTGACGCATTTTTTCTTTATCTGGACTCAAGGGTAAAGATAGATAAGCGATCGCAATGTTATTCTGTAAAATAGCGAATTCTTGGGGGTAACTTTCGCCAGTGAACACTTTAGCTGCCTTTTGATACGCTTGTATGGCTTCTTGCATGGTTGCTTGATGGAAGTTAACCAACCCTTGCAATACTACCCCCAAGTTCATCTGGGTTTCTGCTATTTCTTCGGGGGAAGCGTGTTCTTCTAAAATAGCTAAAGCCTTGTCATAAGCGGTTTTGGCTTGTAGTAGTAAATCTGATCCCTCACTGGGAATAGTTCTTAAAGCGGTTCCCATCCCCGATAAACATCTGGCCTGTAATAACGGCATCTCAGGACCACACAATTCTAGCCCTCTTTGGTAGAGTAATATAGCATCTTCGAGTTGTTGACTCGTTTTGGGCTTATTTTGCAACCCTGCGGCCATTTCTATCAACATTTCCACTTTTTCGGCTAGAGTGGCTGTTTCAGACTCGATCGCAGTTAAAGCTGCTTTTACGTTAGCATCACTAATAGTCGGTGTCACGGTGTTAAATAAATAAGTGTTCAAACCCAACAAGAAACAGCAAATCAAGACAACTTTTGATTATCTTTTCTAGATTCTATTGAATAATAAAATTGTGCTGTTATGGTTTCTTGACAATCTCAAAACTAAATCAACATATAACGATGTTGAGAGAATACTCACTCTATTTAAGCAATGACTTTATGATGGGTTGATATTTCTTACTTTTTTTTTAAGATTATTTTTAATAAAGTTTACGTATGAGTTCGGGGTTGGGGTTTCGAGGTTTATAAAGGGGTTTTTGCTAAAATTTATGAATCTCATCAATAAGTTACATAACCCAACTCTTACAAGGTTGGAACCTTGAGCAGAAAAAAATAAGTTGTTTATAATTATCTTATATGTATGGTTATGAATGAATCTCTGTGTTTATGGTAGATTGCTTCGGGGTATTTTTAGTGACAATTAAAGTTAACTGTTTAAAGACTGTTCCTAAACAAAATATTAAGTAGGGTGCATTAGGAAAACTATATTTTTTGGGTAGTTACTATAATTTTTTTGTGCCGTAATGCACTGAAAACTTACTTTTTGGTGTATTACGCTACGCTAATACACCCTACTAAACTACTAAACAGGAGATTAAACAATGAATGATGTACAGAAGTATATCCAACAAAGAAAACAAATTGATCCAGAATTTTCAGACAATTTTGAATCTGGTTATCTTAATTTTAAACTAGAATTTTTATTAACACAAAAAATATTACAATTTTTCCCAATCATCTTTATTGATCTTGGCACGTTTTAACACTCTAGTTAATAAACTAATACTAACATCGCCCTGATGAGGATTAGGAATCGTTAACTTTAAATTATCTTTGACCATATATTGATGTTTGCCACCAGGAAAGGGACCCTCAAAACCTGCTTTTTTTAGATAAAAAACAAGTTCTCGCCATTTTATTGCTTTTAAAGGTGGCATTAGGCTACCTCTTGCATTACATTGAGATCAACACCATCAATAATAGGAAAAGAATGACCTAAACGAAACCCTAAAATTATCCAACCTTCTAGTGCATCTTGTAACTCTTCCCGACAAGCTTCTAACGTATTGGCATTACTCCAAACACCCTCACATTGAGGAATTTCTCCATAGAAAGTCCCATCCTCTAATAATTCATAAGTTGCCTTGTGCATTGCCGTAGTAATATATTTAGTCAACATATAAGTATAACCAGTTATTAGCTAATATCCACAATTACTATTATAGTCTTGAGCAAGGTAATTGAATGATCATAACTTATTAGTAAACGGATTAATAACTTTAATTTGACGAGATTGATAAGTAATGATTTGATTATCTTGTAAATCTTCAGTAAGTAAATATTCACAATCTCCGATCATAGCACTTGCTAACACTAAGCTATCCCAATAAGAAAAACGATATTTTAGCTTAAACTCATGAGCAAGACGTATAGTTTTTAACTGAATAAGTTGGATTTCAGCAATATCAATAATAACCTCTATATTATCTTGAATATAAACATCCTCAACCTTTTTTTTTAACATTACACTATAATACTCGTTTAAAACTTGGGTGCTACTAACCAAAATTGGTAATGTTTCTAAAACACTTAACGCGCTATTATGCTTGTTATTACCTAACTCTTTTAAATGAGCATAAACCCAAATATTAGTATCAATCAAATATCTATCTTTCATATAATTCATCTCTCGAAGGTAAATCGAGATTATCCACAGTAATCAGATGGGCATAAACTCGCCTATTTGGCTTAGTTTGAGTAGGAATTGAATCAGCTTCAGCCTGTAACTTTTCTTCTAATTCCTTAACCATTTGGTTCACTCTCTCTGTGGGTAAATCATCAGGAACATTAATAACAATTTGCATTTTAATAACTCTGTTTAAACTAAATTACTTAATACCAACACTTTCTAAAGCAAGATTGACATTTTTCCTGACAGAATTAGCAGAAATATGTAACGCTTCTTGTTCCTCTGATGTTAATTTCACTTCCAATATTTTTTTAACGCCACCACAGCCTAAAAAGCAAGGAACCCCGATATAAATATTATTTAATCCGTATTCTCCTTGTAAATAAGCCGCCGTTGGCAACAAACGAGATTGATCTCTGATTATGCTTTCCACCATGATAGAAGCAGAAGAAGCCGGTGCATAATAGGCCCCTCCGGTTTTCAATAATTTAACCACTTCTGCGCCCCCGTTACGGGTTCTCTGCATCAATCTATCAATGGTTTGACTATCTAATAATTCCGTAATAGGAATACCATTAACCGTACAATAATGGGGTAAAGGAACCATTAAATCTCCGTGTCCTCCTAATACCATCGCTGTCACGTTAGCGGTAGAAATGCCCAACTCCATCGCGATGAAGGTTTGCAGACGGGACGAGTCCAACACCCCCGCCATCCCCATCACCCGTTGTGGGGGTAAACCGGTCACTTTGCGGGTTAAATAGGTCATCACATCGAGGGGGTTGGTAATGACGATAAAAATGGCATTAGGAGAGTATTTAAAGGCTTTCTCAGCCACGTCAGCCACAATTTTAGCATTAATCGCCAAAAGGTCATCCCGACTGATACCAGGGGTTCTGGCCCGGCCTGCGGTGATGACCACTACATCGGCATCGGCTGTCTCTTCGTAGTCATTAGTCCCTATCACCTCACAGTTATGGGATTCCAACCCCTGGGCCTCCATTAAATCGAGGGCTACACCTTGGGGAAGTCCTTCCACCACATCTAACAGGACCACATCGGCCAAGTCTTTTTCGATGAGGCGTTGGGCTAGGGTTCGCCCTACATTTCCGGCACCCATAATGGACACACGCAGAGATTGACAGGGGAGAAGGGAGTCGTAAGAGACAGTCATGATTTTAAAAGATTAAGGTTTATTCTGCGAGTTCAAGTTGGTCGAGGCGTAACCAAACACTGGGAGTGGGAACATAAAATCGAATGAGGGCATATTCATCGTTCATATCGAGGATTTCCCCTTTGCTTTCAAACAGATAGGCGGGGAAACGGTTATCACTGGCCGTCGCTTCTACACTATTTTCGAGCTTTTCTTTGACGACACGTACTAATGCACCTTTTTTCATTTTAGCTGGCATAATAATTCCTTGACTCTCAATGGGTAGGATTTCTTGTTGATCTTAGCAAGGGATTATCCATCAGTGACCATTGATTATTTAGTCAGAAGATTCTTGAAAGATCACTTTAACAATGGTTCCTTTCCCCACTTGAGAGACTATATCGATTTTTCCGCCACATTGTTCCATTAAGTAATGAACGATGCTTAATCCCAATCCCACCCCTTCAACCTTACCATTGACGGCGTTGCGTCCTCGGTAGAAACTATCGAATAGCTTGGGGAGATCACTGTTGTCAATACCAACCCCCGTATCACTAACGGATATTTCCACCCCTTCAGATTTTAGGGCTGTTTGTACGGTGATGCGCCCCCCTTCAGGGGTAAATTTGAGGCTATTGTGAATAATGTTTTGTAAAATGCGTCGTAACCAAACATTGGGACAAGCAATAGGGGGAAAACCAGGGGGAATGGTATACCCTAACATAATCCCTTTTTCTTCGGCGATCGCCTGATAGGTACTAACAATCCCTGGAACCACTTCTTCTAGGTGAACGGTGGGTTCTGCTTCTTCTAAACTTTGGTTCAGTTGTAATAAGTCTTGTAATCCGAGTAAGAGGGTATTTTGGCGATCGCATTCCCCTTTCAATAGATCGATATATCGTTGTCGAATATCCCGTTTATGTTGTTTCGATTCTAGCAACCGTAAGGCGGTTTTCATGTTGGTTAAGGGGGTACTCAATTCTCGGGTCAGGGGTTTGAGAAACTCTTCTCCTAGGGTTAAACTTTTGGGGGGGACTGCTTGGGTCATTTCGGAAACCATGTTGGAACCACTCGATAAACCCAGGTGCAAAAATCGACTCCATAATTGGGTTAATAAGGTTCCATCCACGGTACTCGGTAAGGGAAACGTTGACACTGAGTCGGTTAAGACTTCGACGGGGGTGGTGTCGGTAATGGTGATCAGATGTTTAATCGCGCTTAATAACTTTTGAATCACCGTCGGATTGAAACTATAGATTACTTTGAGGACGGTGGGTTCGAGGAGTCCTGAGGGGGGGTCTTCTTCTGCTGGAATTTGTTCTTGGGCCAAAATTAGACTACAGAGTTGAGGGGAGAGAATTAAGCAAAAATGCTCCCGTCTCAGTTGGCTACTGGTTTCTAGTACAATGGGAATTAGACCATCTTGAGATAGATGATGACCATGAGAACTATGGCGAGAGGGTGCAGTTCCACCACTGCGACTAATGCTGCAACGATAGATTTGTTGAGCCAACCCTTCTTGATAATAGGTTTCGAGGTTAGTCCACCAACGGGAATTAGGCGGTAATTTTGCCCAAACGGTAGCTTGTATTTCTTGATCAATTAAAAATTGTATCGAGGTATCAATCCACTCCCGAAAGGTACTGGCCGAGACTGTTAAAGGGGATAAATTAGGGTCGGAGGTTTGGGTTAGTTGATACAGCGACAGTTCTGAGGTGCTAGGAAGATTCATCCGTTTATAATCGCTCTTTTCTTATTCTTTAATATTCTCTCATTTTTCTGCGTTAATTGCGTCATTTTTCTGAATTTTGTTAACAAATTTTATAATTTGTCACTTTTGACCGTTTTTATGTTCAAGCTTTTATAATTTATCGTTCACTGATGAAAATTAAGAGAGGATTTAACAGTGTTCAGGATTTAACAGTGTTCAGGATTTAACAGTGTTCGGGATTTAACAGTGTTAAATCCCTACGAGGGCGCATTGGTAGGGACATAATACTATTATGTCCTGATACTATTATCTCTTATTTCTCACATATCATGACTGATTGCTATAGCTAGGAAAATTTCCATGAATCGCTTTCGTTATCTTATTCTCATTTTGGCTTATTTTGGGGGTTTATTAATAACAGGATTATGGGGGTTTCCTAATCCTAATCCATCTTGGCAACAATGGACTATCGTTATTTTCTTAATTCTCGTTATTCCTCCTAGTGTATTTATTCTATTAAGAAACCGTTGGCGACGTTGTCCTCAATTACGGTTTTGGTTCATGGTTTCGTTGGTTGCTTTATTAGCTGTTTTTTATTTTCAATGGCGAATTCCTTCGCCTCATGCAACGGATATTAGTTACTCCCTTCAAGATAGCTTTAGACCCCAAAAAGTTCAGGTATTAGGCAAACTCTTATCAGAACCTAGATTAACCAATAATGAGCGTAAAAAGTTTTGGTTAAAAGTACAAAGAGTTAAATTATTAAGGGATAATCAGGACTTTCAAAGCGTCACGGGTAAGGTATATGTTACCTTGCCAATTAATGAAGTCAATCTTATTTACCCTGGTCAAATTCTTATGATTGAAGGGAATTTATATAATCCGCGATCGCCTAAAAATCCAGGGGCATTTGATTTTAAGAAATATTTAGCGAAACAAGGAGCTTTTTCTGGCTTAAAAGGTGAAAAAATTATCTTTACAGGAGACAAAAATTTTTGGGGATGGACAAATCTAAGACACCGAATTATTCAAGGATTTACTCAGTCTTTGGGAGATGAAAATGGTTTAGTCATTAGTTCAATAATTTTGGGAAGAAGGGCGGTTGATTTACCCCCAGATATTCGAGATTTATTTGTTAACATTGGATTATCTCATGTTTTGGCTGCATCAGGGTTTCATGTCGCTTTATTATTGGGAATTGTGTTCTGGATTACCCAATCTTTATCCCCGTTCAAAAAGTTGACAATTGGTATCATTATTTTAATTATATATGTCGGGTTAACGGGGATTCAACCCTCTATTTTAAGAGCAACCTTGATGGGTGTAGCGATTCTAATTGGTCAAATTTTAGATAGAAAAACCAATGCGTTAGGCTCCTTATTATTATCTGGATTTTTGTTATTAATTTTTAATCCTTTATGGATCTGGGATTTAGGATTTCAATTAAGTTTTTTGGCAACTTTTGCCTTATTAGTCACCAGTCCTTTCATCGAAGCGAAGTTAGATTTTTTACCTCCTAAAATTTCTTCTATGGTTGCCGTTCCTGTAGCCGTTTCTATTTGGACATCTCCTTTAATTATGTATGTTTTTCATACGTTTAGTTTTTATATTATTCCTTTTAATATTTTAGCCACTCCCTTGATTATGTTTTTAGTAATTGGAGGCATAATTAGTGCTATTTTTATATTAATCAGTCCTACCATTGGTATAGAAATAGCTAAAATTTTATTTTGGCCGCTGGAAATTTTATTAGAATCTGCTCAACAAATCCCTCAACTGAAATTAAGTGCTTTTGCAGTTGGACAAATATCTTTAGGTATTTTGATCATAATTTATGGTATTTTGATCACCATTTGGTTAAACAAAACCTGGCAGAAACGATGGAAACTAGGGGGATTAATTATTATTTTATTGATCGTAATTCCCATCCTTTATAAAAATCTAACCCTATTTAAAATTACTATCTTAAACGCTGAAGACTCTCCTATTCTTGTTATGCAAAATAGAGGAAATGCTACTGTTATGAATATAGGAAATGAATCAGATATTAAATATACATTATTGCCATTTCTGTATCAACAAGGAATCAATAATATTAAAACCGTGATCTTAATTGATAATGAGAATAAAGCAGCTTTATCACTTTTGAACAGCAAAATCAAAATTCATCATACGATTGATCCATTCAATAATAAGCAAAATACTGCAGATACTATCCGATCACAAACCCAATTATCTGTCAATTCAAGCAATATCAAAGTTATCAATCAATTCCCATTAATCTTAACTTGGAAAAGTAAAAATAAGACCTGGCTCTGGATTAATAGTGAAACACAAGAGATTAACCTAGCCTTACAAAATTATCAATCATACTCAAATATCATTGTGTGGTCTGGTCAAAAACTCTCATCAAATTGGGTAAAATGGTTCCAAAAAAATCAGCCCAATGCTCTAATTATTTCCAGCAATCATATATCAAAATTCATACAAGAAGACCTAACCAAACAAAATTTTCAATGGTATTGGATACAAAAACATGGAGCCATTCAATGGATACCCAAACAAGGAATTAAACCATTATTAAACAATCAAGAAGAAGAGGGTTGATATTTGTAGTCTGAAATACTTTTGAAATCTTAACAAATAGAAAAGTTAGTTAAAACAATCACAATGTTTTTAGCATCGAAGTGTTACCTTAGAAAAAGATAGAAATCTCTCTGACATTTAATGATGAATAATCCACAGCTACCGTTTAAATGTACCAGTAGCGAGTTAGAAAAAGCAGCCATTAACCGCCTTCGCACCCACATTGCTTATCTCCCTCCCCAGTGTCACGTTTTCCGTGAACCTTGGAATCATTCAACGGTGCTTTGTCTTGATTTTGTGCAGTGTCCTCATTTACTCGATTCTCTCAAAGAGATGGAACCGGCTTTAATTGAGGGGGTTCAAGCATTGGGATTAGGGAACGCTATCATTTTTCGTCTCGGTAAAAAGTTGATGGGGTGGAAAAATATCACCTCATGAACCAACCTTGATAACATCTCTAAGACGACTTGCGACGTTGAGTGGATAAAAGACGCTTCACTAATTTAGGGATTTCTTCAACATTGTTAGCGATTTTTACTTTAGCCTTTTTCAAAGCCAGAATGCTCTGATTTTCCCTAGAATTCCCTCCCCCTTGATAAGATAGCTGACTGGCAATAATGCTACTGGCATCTCCGAAACTACGATTAATCGGGGCTTGAAGTCCTGGAAGATAAGCAATGATAGGCTTTTCAATGGCTGAGGCAATGTATTGGGCTGCCAACAACTCTGGGCTACTATAGGGTTGGCCCAGCAAAACGATCGCCTCAGTGGTTTCATCCTCCTCCATGATCTGTAACCATTGCTCAAAATTCGATCCCATGATGCCATCGGACCCTAAACTAATGGCCAACGATTGGCCGAAACCTGCTTGGGTAAGATTTTTGGCCACCTCATCCATGAGGCGATCGCAGCGACTAATAATCCCCACCGTTCCTTTACTGTAAAACTCCGGTTCCATCACCCCCAACCAAAACTTATCGGGAACCAGTAACCCTTCACTCCCTGAACCTAACACAAACGTATTGGTGACTTGTGCTTGTTCGAGAAGGGTAATCAAATCCAGGGGAGGAACCCCAGACGTAACAATGACTAACTGTTCGATGTCGGCTGCGATCGCTTCTAAACCCGCATCTAACACCTCATAAGGCGGACTCAAAATCAAACTAATATCAATTTCTCCGACCTCCTTAACCGCTTCTTCCACCAACGTAAAAACAGGAATATCGTTCATATCAGGGGTTTGTTCGTCGAGGGTGATCCCTGCCACAATGTTAGTGCCTTGGGCTTTCATCCGCGCTGCATAACCGAGGCCCAAGGGATGAGTAATACCCTGAATTAAAACTTTACTATCAGTTTCCCATTTCATGATTGTCTATGGTTTCCTTTACGTTTTATTACTTAAAGCAACGGTTTTTTTGATCGCCTGCATCAGATCCTGAAAACAGTGAATCGGTAAATCGGAAAAAGACGCTTCTATGGGCTGTAAATCCTCCACAGCCAGCCTAATCACCCATTGTACGGGGTTGAGCATAGGAGAAGGGTTGGTCTGCCGTTGATGGGTCGAATTAGAACCGGTGGGTCTAGGTAACCTTTCCTCGCTATCCGATGGTACCATCGCCGGTTGACAATAATCCCTCAACACCTCAGCCACTAATTCCGAGGTTTGCTGACTACCGACAATATTGATGAAAATGACTTGAACATCGGCGAGGGTGAGCATTTTGTCGATGGCAATACCTAACTGTCTCATTAAAGATTTACTGCTGCTTTTTTCTTCAATAATAAACGCCCCTAACAGTTTTCCTGTTTGGTTAACCAGGAGATCCCATGTTGTTAAGGTTAGTCCTGCGCCATTGGCGATAATACCGATGTTACCCTCTTTTTCCTTAGCTTCCAACCAACGGGGTTTTTGGGGGGGAGTGGTCACGATGGTTGCTTTAGGGGCAAGGGTCGCAGATTCATCGGTTTTTGGCTTGAGAAAGCCCAACAAGTCTAAATGACGAGATAACGCCATATCATTGACTGTAATTTTCCCATCCAAAGCCATCACTTCTCCAGACGCACTCACTGCTAAGGGATTAATTTCGATTAAGTCCAGGTCTTTTTCGATAAACAACTGATACATTTTTTCCAAAATGGTGCTGACCCCATGAATGAGGCGACCTTGTAAGCCCATTTTCGTTGCTAAACGACGGGCATAAAAAGGAGAAAACCCTTGATCGAGAACCACTTTGTGCATATGTTGCAACAAGGTTTCCACATCAATTCCCCCTTTCGCCGAACCCATCAACACTGGCCGTTGTAGTTGATAGTCGAGAAGAATGGACAAGAAAAATTCGTCTTGAGTATCGTAACGGGCTTCAGCCAGGATGACTTCTGGGTATTCGCCTAAAATGGGTAAACTAAAAATCGCCTGGGCCGCTGCCACTGCATCAATGGTATTTTGGACAAAACGGATACCACCAGCCCGTCCCCGTCCCCCCGAATGGACTTGAGATTTGAGGACGACGGGGTAACGAATATGAAGGTGTTTGAGTTCGCTTAATTTAGCAATGGGTTGGGACGGTAAAACAGGAATGCCCACCTGATGAAACAGTTCTTTTGCTTGATATTCCAATAAATCCATTGTGTTTGTTAATTGGTCCCCTTAACGAACTTGTTTGAGACTTTCTACTTTCTTATTAAACAGTTCTGTAATTAAACTTAGCACGGTACGATTTTCCCGAACTTTAATGTTAGCCGTCACCGACATTCCTGATTGTAAGGGAATTTCGCGCTCAGCCGTGTCTAAATATTGTTGATCTAATTGAACTTTAGCGGGAAATCGATAATATTGATGGATTTCGTCCGGTTCGAGGGCATCAGAACCAATGGAGAGGACTTCCCCTTTAATATCCCCAAATTCACTAAAAGGAAAGGAGTCAATCCGCACATCCACTCTTTGCCCCACGCGCACAAAACCGATGTCTTGGTTGGTAATATTGACTTCGGCGATTAAATTATCGTCCGGGACAATTCTCAAGAGGGGTTCGGTTTGGTTGGGCGGGGGTACGTATCCGGGGCCAGCGTTGAGATCAAATACGGTACCAGCCACTGGGGCTTTAATTTCTTGATATTTGAGGGTGACTTGGGTGCGACTCATTTGGCTGCCTAATTCAGCTATGCGTTTATCGTTTTCGATAATCGTTTTGTTCAGTTGACTATCAATATCGGCAATTCTTTCGTTATTATCAGAAATTTTATCCCTTACGTCTTTTTCCGTTAGTTTAACGGTGTTTAATAATCGGGCTTGTGCCTGATTGATGGCAATTTTTAAGCGTTTTTCTTCTTCTGTGAACCGATCAATTTCTTTGAGACGATCTTGAACCTGTTGTTTTTGGCGATCGTGTTCGATGGTTCCGTTAGACCGTAGTTCGGTTAATTGTTGGGTTCGATCGGCGATGCTTTGTCGCTGTCGATCCACTTGTAACCTCGCCACCCCGCCTTCTTCAGCCAACGGGGCGATATCTTCTAGGATACCTTGTTCAATTTCGAGGGCTTTTTGGGCTTCAGCGATCGCTTTTTCGTTTCTCTGTTGGATCTCGCCTAATACTTTGCGATCGTCGAGTAATTGTTTTTTGGCATCGGCTAATTCTACCTGGGTTTGTCGGAGTTGTTTTCCGAGTTGATCCATTTCCAACTGGGCGGCCAAAGCCCGAGACGAAGATTCGGCTTGAGACGCGCGGAGTCGAGCCAGTTGTTCTGCCGTTAAAGTGGTTCCTGGACTGGGATTGCCTAATTCTGCTTGATAGAGACGATTTTCTGCGATTAAGGCTGCACGGTTACGGGCAAGGGCGGCTACTTCTGTGGGTAAATCCAATTTAACAATCGCCCGTTCAACATCTGAAGGGTTAAGGGATGCGTTCATTAAGGTGCGATAGAAGCGATTTTCCTGTTCTAAGGAGGCTTTAACTTTTTCTAGGGACTTTAGTTCTGCGGTACTGGCCTCAGAATCTAAAATCACTAAAATATCTCCTTTTTTGACTTTCTGCCCGTCTTCAATTAACACCTCTTCTACGACTGCGCCGCCAACGGGAGGGGCGTGGACTTCCTTAACCGCTTCTTGGGGTTTGAGTTGGCCTTGGGCCGGGACAACCTGTTCGATTTTAGCAATGGCCGCCCAAATAACACTAGCGGTGGTCACGCCGATAATGGTCCAGACAACTCCCCTAGACCAACTGGGAGATTGACGGAGGATAACCGCTTGTTCGGAGGTAATAGGGGCTAGAAAATTGGTGGATAAGGCATCGTTGGAATTATTTGTGGTAGCTAGGGCCGATGATCCTGAGTCGGAATTTTTTTGGGTGAGATCGTCGTTTTTTTCTTGTTTACCGTTGGTGTTAATCATAATGTGTACCTATAAAAAGAATTCAATGGGTGTTAGAACAACTATTTATCTTCTGACTTCCTTACTGATGGCCTTCTTGTTGTTGATAGAGGTAGTAATAGCGACCTTTGAGGGCCATTAATTCGTCGTGGGTTCCTTGTTCCACTACCGATCCCGAATCCATCATTAAAATGACATCGGCACTTCTGATGGTGCCTAACCGGTGGGTAATAAAGAAAACGGTGCGATCGCTAAAGGCGTTTAACAGGTTTAAACAGACTTGTTGTTCGGTGGCATAGTCTAAGGCACTGGTGGCTTCGTCTAATACCAGGATTTGGGGATTTTGCAGCACCGATCGAGCGATGGCGACCCGTTGTCGTTGTCCCCCGGATAAGGCTGATCCCCTTTCCCCTACATTGGTATTGTACCCATTGGGCAGGGTCATGATAAACTCGTGTGCTGCGGCCACGGTGGCAGCTTCAATAATTTCTTCGGTGGTGGCATCCGGATTAGTGAGGGCAATATTATCCTGCACTGACCCCTCGAATAGCAGGGTTTCTTGGGGAACCACACCCACTTGACGACGTAAGGAATACAATTCCACTTTGGAGATGTCGTAACCGTCGATTAAAATACGTCCGGCTTCGGGTTCGTAGAGTCGCGAGATCAGTTTGGTGAGGGTACTTTTTCCGGCTCCACTCCCCCCTACCACCGCAATAAAGGTACCGGCGGGAAAGTCAATATTGATATTTTTGAGTTGTAGGGGCCCGTGTTGTTTGAAACGGAAGGAGACATTTTCGTATTTAACCCCTCCTTCAATGGCTGGCATGGGAATATTGGTGCGATCGCGTTCGGCTTCTTGGGGGGTATCCACAATATCGGCTAACCGTTCTAAGGAGAGGGCGGTTTCTTGGAAGTTTTGCCACAGTTGGGTCAGTCGTAAAATAGGCGAGGTGACGTAACTAGCAATGATCCGAAAGGCGATTAATTGCCCTAAACTGAGTTCTTGTTGCAGCACTAAATAGGCTCCCACCCATAAAACCAATAACCCGGACAGTTTATTGAGGAAGCCACTGGTGGAACTGGCTAACGTTGAAGTAATGACTGTATTAAACCCGGCTGACACGTAACGGGCATATTTTTCTTGCCATTGCCACCGCGATCGCAGTTCGATATTTTGTGCCTTGACGGTTTGTATCCCTGACATCACCTCCACCAGATAGGACTGGGTTTGGGCGTTCCGTTCGGCTTTAGTTCTCAGTTGACGGCGAATGGTGGGGGAGAAGATCAAGGTCATGGCCACAAACACCGGTACAATACCCAAAGCTACTAAGGTTAACAGGGGACTATACACCACCATTACCGCGATATACACCACGGAAAACACCGCATCTAACACCACCGTTAAGGCGGTTCCTGTCAAAAATTGACGAATATTTTCTAATTCGTTAACCCGAGTAGAAATTTCCCCGACGGGTCTCCGTTCAAAGTATCTCAACGGCAACCGTAACAGGTGATCAATAATTTCTGACCCCAAACTCATATCGATGCGGTTGGTGGTATCCACAAACAGATAGGTTCGTAGGGTGGTCAACACCGCCTCAAATACAGCAATAATTAACAGAAATGTCCCTAAAACTTGTAAAGTATCCGCACTATTCTGCACAATCACCTTATCAATGATGACCTGAATCATCAACGGATTAGCTAAGCCAAATAATTGCACAAAAAACGAAGCAATAAACACTTCTGCTAACACCCGACGATATTGTTTCAGGGCGGGAATAAACCAACTTAACCCAAACCGTTGTTGTGGGGTGTCTTTGGTAGGTTGTAATAATAAGACTTCCCCCTCCTCTCCCCACTTTTCTAGAAAATCACGAGGATTTCGACGTAAAATCCCCAATTCTGGCACAGCCACCACGACTTGTTTATCGCTCACGTCATACAGAATGGCCAAACTGTCTTGCCAGGTGAGTAAAGCCGGGGTTTTGAGTTGAGTAAAGGAAGAGGCGGGAATTTTAATTAATTGGGCGTTGAGTCCCATTAATTCTGTAATTGCCCCACATAGGGGTAAAGACAGGGTGCCGGTTCGTTGCAGTTGTTGGGCGAGAATACGACGAATCACATCCCGACGATAGGGCATCCCAAAATATTGACTGAGCATTTGAAAACAGGCTGAACCGACTCCGAGGGGGGTTTTTCCCTTGATAAATGGATAGGATTTTCTGGTTCTGCCTTTTACCGTGGGTTCTGGCGGTGGGGCAACTCCTACCACTTCCACATCTGCATAAGGAATTTCTACGGCTTCTTCTTTCTCTAGGGAAAGGGTGGTGGACTCATGATTAGCCGTTGAGGGGGTTGGCTTGGCCAATGTCTCGAGATCCAAGGTCGGTAAGATGATCACCCGCACCGGTTCATTCCCTTTGACCACCACAGAGGGGTTAGCTTCATCTAGGGTTAAGGCGTTACCCACGCCAAAATGTTCTAAGGTTCCCCCCCCACTCACCAGCCATAGTTGTTGTTGATAGTCTGGGGGAAGGGTATTTTTTCCCGGTTCTAAATAGTAAACTTGAGCATCTTCTAGGAGGTCTTCGGCTAAGGCTTTAATATCGATGTCTCCTTGAGCTTTTTGGGCTAAGTAAGTTCCTAGGAGATCGTAGAGTTCTGGTAGGGTACATTGGCTTTGAAATCGCTCTTTTAGCCTGGGATATGCGTCTAATAGCTGCCAAAATTCTTCTTGTTTCAGGGCTAAGCCTACGGCTTCTGTGGAGGCGATGACGGTTTCACAGGGAACCTTTCGGATCAGGTTAACGTCTCCTACAATGGAGCCGGCTTCTAATCGCTTAAGGGTGCTGGGCATTTTCGTTCGGGGATCATACCCTAAAGAGCGTCCCTGTCCTTCGAGGAGAATCGTCACGTAAGAGGATAGTTTTCCTCTCATTAAAATGACTTGACCCATACGATAACGCCAGATTTGACATTGATTGGCAATTTCAAGGATGGCGGTTTCCGAAAGTTGGTCAAAGGGGTCTACGTGACGAAGAAAGTCCTGTATATCGCTGGTAGTATGGGTCATAATGACGGAATAAAATTGAAAGGTTTTGACGAATGTTTCTCGTCCCTAGGGTTAGGCATTGTTTAATCTTTGTATTAGCCTGTCTGAAAATGTTGCTTTTGGTTATGGTTAACCCTTATCTTAAGGGGGTTAGGGGTTAAGGTGAAATTAAGAAGCAATCCACTTGGGAATTTGTTGACGGTTTTGGGAGAATTCCAGGTCAAAGGTCCTTCTTTGACCAAACGATTTACCCTCTTTTTTATAGTGAATCCTGACAATAATTTCAATGGGGTAAGACGATATTCCTTATTCTGCTTAGCTTAATTCAATTTCTCAGTATAACTCTGTTCTTTGTCTTGAGAAAATTCAGGGGAAGAAAACGAAACATTTTGTTGAAGTTGAGCCAGCAACCAACCTTGAAACAGTTCATTAAGGAGTCGTTGTCTGGTGTTGTCATCCAGTTGCGCTGACATATATTTCTCCAAACGCAATATAATCCACCATTCTCCTATTTGAGTGGGTGGGGACAGTTGTCCAGGACGACTGGCGGCTAAAATTTGGGCAATTTTGGGGTGAGGGGTATTCAGTTCTACTGGGCCTAACAGTCCCCCTGTTTGCGCTTCTGACCCTTGGGAATATTGTCTAGCTAGTTCGCTGAAGGTGTTTTCTCCTTCTTGAATGCGAAAATAGAGTTCTTGGGCGACCCCAGGATCTTTGGTGCGAATTAAAGAGTAAACGACTCGGTCTAATTGTCCTTTACATTTAACGAAATAGGGATCTAATTTATCTCCCCAGGTGAGTTGCTTAAATTTTTCGATTTTTAAGTCTCTGACCGTTAATTTGGCTAATTGTTCTGGGGTCATGCCATGATGATCTAGCCAAACTTTTAACTGGGTTTCATCGGCAATTTGTTGTTTTTGATAAAATTGTTGCTGGGCGAGTTGGGTTTCTTCGGGAGTACAGGTAATAGAAGCAATGGCCTGATCGATAATGATTTCTTTAGCCAGTTGCGGAAGTAAACGATATTGGGCAAGTAGGGGATATAGCTCTTCAGATGAGAGAGCTTGATCGCCAATTTTCAACACAATGTTCATGCTTTCTCTTCTCCTGGTCACAAGACTCATTGTATCTTTTCTGCCTTACCACTTCCTCTCTGATTTTCTTGTCTTCTAAGACTTGATGCTTTAGTGGTCTTTTTTTTGTTTTTTTCGTAAACTATTTAATGCCAAAATGACTAAGGTGACAGCCGTAATCGGAATGACAAAAAAGAGCATGACACTACTAAATAAGGAAAGTCCATCATGATCCGTTGCGTACAAAATTAGATAGGTGGTATAGGCAAGATAATAACTTAAGAATAAACAGCCTTCCCAACGGGCGATGACATTGCCGGTAAAGAAAATGGGTAAGCAGGCAATGGCAATGGCCACCATCACTGGTAAATCAAAATGAAGGGCTGCATCAGACACAGGAACCCCCATTGGAGAAACGATCGCACAAACGGCTAAGACCGTTAAAATATTAAAAATATTACTACCGACCACATTGCCCACGGCAATATCCCTTTCTCCTTTCATGGCAGCTACAATGGACGTGGCTAGTTCAGGTAAGGAAGTTCCTGCTGCGACAATGGTTAAGCCAATAATTAAATCACTCACGCCAATTTTACGGGCTATTTCTGTGGCACTCTGTACTAACCACTGAGATCCCCACACTAAACATCCAACCCCTAATAAAATAAAGGCAATGTTTTTTATCCATTCCACCAAAGATAAAGGACTTTTATTGCCATATTCTGTCTCATACTCTGAGTCAGGATCATCGGGTTGTTTTGACCCTTGATAAATTAAAAATACGGTGTAAATGATTCCTCCCACTAGCAGAATGATCCCATCAGAACGATGAATGGTTCGATCTAAGCCAAAGAACAGCGTTAAACAAGATACCCCAATCATAATCGGAACATCTAAACGAATTAACTGTTGCGCTACCATCAGAGGAATGGCTAGGGAAGATAAGCCTAAAATGACTAAAATATTAAAAATATTACTACCAATGACATTCCCCAAGGCTAACTCAGCTTGACCGGCTAAACTCGATTGAACGGCCACTGCCATTTCTGGAGAACTGGTACCATAAGAAACAATGGTTAAGCCAATGACTAAGGGGGAAATACCCACACTTGCAGCTAGGCGAGCAGCCCCCCTCACTAAAATTT
The DNA here is from genome assembly GCA_030065205.1 of Crocosphaera sp. Lineage (GTDB taxonomy): Bacteria > Cyanobacteriota > Cyanobacteriia > Cyanobacteriales > Microcystaceae > Crocosphaera. Next base: position 8,377 of record JASJDN010000007.1, on the reverse strand, counting down.
CTGCTCCCACTACTAATAATACTAATCCTGCTAAGAGTAACCCAAAAATTAAGATAAAATTCATTCAAATTTGTAATTATATATGAGGATCGATAAGTTAAAAAATGTTACAATCAAGGAACAAGGACAAAGTCTCTTTCAACCTTGACAGGCTAGAGTTATCGGTGGTGATATCGTCTAATCATCATACTACAGTTAACCGTTATTCTTTAGCATAAACGATTTTTTACATTTTTTTAATAAGTCAATAAACTCATCGGGGATTACAGAAACATAATTCAGAAAAATCAGTTACTAATTAATCATTAATACATTTTATGAGCAATTATGCAATTATTATTTCAGGCAATTCTTGGAAACCTGGAATCGGTGATCCAACCCTTCTCGGTTTGCTAACCGTTTTTGCTTATTTTTCAACGGCTTTTTGTTGTTTTAAATGCGGACAAAAAAATAAAAAAGATACCTGGATTTGGTGGGGATTGGGATTAATTTTATTTCTTTTAGGAATTAATAAACAATTAGATTTACAATCTTGGTTTACTATGGTGGGGAAACGAATAGCCATAGAACAAGGTTGGTATGAGCAACGTCGTTTAGTTCAAAAAGATTTTATTGTCGGATTGATTGCTATTGCTGGTGCTAGTTTTATGTTTTTAATACAAGGAATGGGAACAAAAATAAAACAATTTATGTTACCTTTAATCGGTCTAACGTTTCTCTTGATTTTTATCATCATTCGTGCTACATCCTTTCATCATGTCGATCAGTTGCTGAACTGGGAATTAGCAGGATTTCGTCTTAATTGGTTATTAGAATTAGGGGGAATTAGTTGCATAACGATCGCAGCTATTAAAGAAATATTTCAAACCCCAACTTCAGCGTGAGCAAGTTGGGGTTTTTAATGGTTTAACTCACGTCTACATATTCACATAGGGTTTTAGGATTAGGAAAATCATTCCCTTCTGCTTTTAAACTGTTCAGATGTGCAGAAATAGAAGCATAAATTGATGTTTTTACTTCTTCTACTGTTTGTCCAATCGCAGAACATTCAGGTAAGTCAGGGACATAAGCACCGTAATGAAATCTTCCCTTTTCAATAATCACTGCATAACGCATGAGCAGTCCTCTTCCTTTATTATTTTTCTTACCTCAATGTTAGTACAGCTTTTTTGGAAGATAAAATAAATTAATTAGAAAATATAAGGTCTATCTTTATCTTTCTCCCATTTTCACTTAATAAATAGCAATAGGATTACCGGGAGAACCGGTTGCTCCTTTCATTTTGAGTGGGGCAAAAACAAACATAAATTCATAAACTTCATCCTTAACTAATTCACTTAAGTCCAAATTTTCAATATTAGTGATACCATGTTTAACCATCCATTCAATATGACAGTCAAAAGGACGGTTAATATCTTCTCCTGGAACTGCTTCTGTTCCCCAAGTATCTGACCCTACCATAGCAATTTTTTGCTGTGATAAATAACGACAAGCGGTGATACCCGGACCGGGTTCCCCTGCATTAAATAACTGTTTATTCTCTTGTTTTTCTTCTTCGGTTAAACTATCCCAGTCTTCACCCCAATAATTACCATGTCCTGTATAAAATAGCACCACATCTCCCTGTTGAATCGGGGCAATTTTTTGTTTTTTAATGGCTCCTTTAATATCATCCACTGTAATAATTCCCGGATCATTTTTCCCCTTTCCTGTAGGAACTGGTAACTGTTTAACCCCACGATAAGCAGCAATATCTAATAAGACACCTCTGGTGACGTATCCTTTTTCTGCTATTTTTTCAACGCCTAATTTATTCAACCCATAAGAAGTACCAAAGTCTTCTAAAAAATGACCATTGTAAAAATAATTTCCTTGAGAGGTATTCACTCCAATATGACCTAACCCATCAAACTGTGTGCCAATTTGTCCTAATTCTGCAATCACATATTCATCGTTGTAAACAATCTGATTATCCCCTAACGGTCCTCCGGTTGGTACACCAGGAATTATCAATTTCCAAGTTCGTTCACCAAAGACGGGAATATCACTTTGATAAACTTTTCCTAGGGTAACGGTCTTCCCTTTTTTAACTAATTTAATCGCGTCTAAAACCTTTTTATCTGTAATCCAATTAACCGAACCCACCTCGTCCTCTTTACCAAATATCGAAGGAGTCCAACCTTGTTGTAAAGGACTATCGTCAGCTACAGTCAAAATGGGGAATAAAACGATAAATAAAACGATAACAACACCAAGAAACCAAGTGGTGAAAAAACGAGGCTTGTTCATGTTTCTTAATATAAGGATCAAAAAAGAGGTAAAACCAAAATAGCTTACCTCTTCAAATGCAGTCTTGATTTTTTATCAAAACTTAAAGATATTTTTCTAGGGTGGAAGCAAGGGTTGTTTTAGGAACGGCCCCGACGACCATATCCACGCGTTGACCTCCCTTAAAAATCATCAGGGTGGGAATACTACGAATACCATACTGACTAGCAGTGTTAGGATTTTCATCCGTATTGAGTTTGACGACTTTAACCTGACCTGAGTATTGTTCGGCTATTTCGTCTACAACGGGAGCGACCATACGACACGGACCACACCAAGGCGCCCAAAAATCCACTAGAACGGGAACATCGCTCTCTAAAACATCTGCTTTAAAACTACTATCTGTAACTGGAACTGCAGCTGACATATTATGAATTCCTTTGATGGCTGATGTTTATCTAGAATACTCTAGAATTCTACCATACTCAAAACTCTCTAGGGTTTTACAAGTATTGAGGTTAGGTAGGGTTCCTTCCATAAGAAACCGCCCGAACTAATGCCGGGCGGAGTGTGGTGTGAGGAGTGAACGGAAACTTTCGCCTCCGCTATCTCTATTGTAAGGGAGAATTTCCATTTTGATTCACTAAATTTGCCCTGAGCAAAAATTTTTTTTTTGCTTAATATGTTAAGCTAGGCAGTTATACCTGATTTTAGCTTTCAGGGAAGGTCTCTCAACGAAGTCTGTTTCTGTGGGTGGAGAGGGTTGAAACAGCCTAAGTCCCCTCTAAAAACAGTGTAAGACAATCTCTGTTATGGAATGGTAGAAGATAAAATCAATATAGTTCAAGTATGTCACCTTATTGTAAAGTTTTATGACGACTTCGGTTAATTTTCTCTCTCAACTTAACCCTTCACAACGTATTGCTGTTGAACATTTTTGCGGACCCTTATTAGTTGTTGCTGGTGCAGGTTCGGGCAAAACCCGCGCTCTCACCTATAGAATTGCACACCTAATCACTCATTATCAAGTTGATCCTGAGTCGATTTTAGCGGTAACCTTTACCAATAAGGCCGCACGGGAGATGAAAGATAGACTTGAGCGGTTATTTGCTCAAGAAATGGCTTTAAAACAGCAAGGTCAACCGTTTAATTCTCTTCCAGAATACGATCAAAAACGGTTACTTTCCCAAGTTTATAAGAAGACAACCAAGAAATTATGGATTGGGACTTTTCATAGTTTATGTGCCAGAATTCTTCGCTACGATATTAATAAGTATCAAGATGAGAAAAAGCGGCAATGGGAGCGTAATTTTTCAATTTTTGATGAGTCTGATGTGCAGAGTTTAGTTAAGAATATTGTTCTCAAACAGTTTAATTTAGATGATAAAAAGTTTAACCCGAGAAATGTTCGTTACGCGATTAGTAATGCTAAAAATTTAGGATTATCTCCTGAAGATTATTTAAAAGAACATTCTTATGCTAAAGGCCGTGTTATTGCGGAAGTTTATAACGAATATCAAAACCAATTAGCGGCTAATAATGCGCTGGATTTTGATGATTTGATTTTAATTCCTGTGCGTTTATTTCAACAAAATGAGTCCCTTCTGGGTTATTGGCACTCTCAATTTAAGCATATTTTAGTAGATGAATATCAAGATACGAACCGTATTCAATACGATCTGATTCAACTATTAACCACCAACGGAGAAACCAGAAAAAGTGAATGGAACTGGGAAAACCGTTCAATTTTTGTAGTAGGAGATGCGGATCAATCTATTTATAGTTTTCGCATGGCAGATTTTACGATTTTATTGAATTTTCAATCTGATTTTGGGGATGGTTTGCCCGATGAAGATACGAGAACAATGGTTAAATTAGAGGAAAATTATCGCTCAACGGAAACGATTTTACAAGCAGCTAATCAGTTGATCGAAAATAATAGTCAACGGATTGATAAAATTTTACGTCCCACCCGAGGAGAAGGGGAAGTCATTTACTGTTTTAAAGCAGAAGATGAACGGATAGAAGCAGATTTTGTAATTAATAAAATTCAAGAATTAGTGGAAAGCAACCCAGAATTAAATTGGGGCGATTTTGCTTTATTGTATCGGGTTAATGCTCAATCTCGTCCCTTTGAAGATAATTTAATTCGCAATAATATTCCCTATACTATTGTGGGGGGATTTAAGTTTTATGACCGTCAAGAAATTAAAGATTCTTTGGCCTATTTACGGTTAATTGTTAATCCCTTTGATACGGTTAGTTTACTGAGGGTCATTAATTCTCCCCGTCGAGGAATCGGTAAAACTTCTATTGATTCACTCCTGAAAGCATCTCAAGAATTAGAAATCCCGTTATGGGAAATTGTCAGCGATGAAACATCGGTGAAAACCTTGGCAGGAAGGGCAGCAAAATCCGTCAATAAATTTGCAACGCTGATTAAAGAATTACAAGGAAAATTAAAAGAAGCTTCTGCTACAGAAATCTTTGATCAGGTGATGGAACTATCAGGATACGTGGATGATCTTAAACAAAAAGGAACCGAAGAAGCGGACAATAGACTGGAAAATATCTATGAATTGTACAGTGCGATCGCTCAATATCAAGAAGAGAATGAAGACACCAGTTTACAAGGTTATTTAACTAATGCTTCCTTGGCTTCGGATTTAGATAATCTGGATGAAGGACAAGAAAAGGTATCGTTAATGACCTTACACTCTGCCAAAGGGTTAGAATTTCCCATTGTCTTTTTAGTGGGGTTAGAACAAGGAACCTTACCTCACATTCGCAGTTTAAACGATCCTTTATCCTTAGAAGAAGAACGAAGATTATGTTATGTAGGTATTACCCGCGCCCAAGAACAATTATTTATTACTCACGCCAGAGAAAGATATGTCTGGGGGTCAAAAGAAATGAAAATGGTGTCACAATTTTTGCAAGAAATTCCCCAAGACTTAATTGATAGTAATGTTCGGGGAACTGTTAAAAAAGTTTATCGAAAAAAAACAGAGTCTAATTCTACTAATATAAAATGGTCAGTGGGTGATCGCGTCATTCATCATAGTTTTGGAGAAGGGGAAATTACCCACGTCTTAGGGTCAGGAAAAAAGACCAACCTCGCCATTCAATTTGCCGGACTGGGTCGGAAAATTGTTGATCCTAGAACTAACTCTATTACTAAAATAGAGTAATTTGATAAAATAACAAACAAATTAGCCGAACATCTCTGAGAGTTTAATCCCTTGTCTTCCTCCCAAGAGTCCCCCCAACTTCCCCCCACCACTGCTATCACCCGTAAAACCCCCCTCAAAGCAACCACAGAAAAATGGTTTGAGTATTCCGTGAGGGTACAACCCCATCATACCGACTATGCAGGGGTTGTTTGGCATGGTACTTATATCACTTGGATAGAAACCGCTAGAGTAGAGTGTCTGCGTTCGATGGGCATGGATTTTGCTGAATTGGTAAAATTAGGCTGTGATTTACCAGTGGTGGAATTATCACTACGATACCATCGAGTCTTGCAGTTAGGAGAAATAGCGATCGTCAAAACTCGTATGGCAGAAATGAAAGGAGTGCGGATGTATTGGGATTGTCGCATTGAATCCAGCGATCGCCAACTTATCCATGTTACCGGAAAAGTTACCTTAGTGGCCATGGATCGAGAAAAAGGAAAAATTATGCGTCAACTTCCTCCCGCCGTTAAAGATATACTGGTCAAGTTACTATAACCTCAACATTCCCTTAATATATCAATGGTATGACCATCAAAACGTTATTCATTACCAAAGAAGTTCCCCTTCCTATCAAAAGTGGCGTTTCTCTACGCAACTGGCAAAATATGAATGTCATGATGAAGTTCGGTCCAGTGGCCCTTTTTTCGGCGGCTAACTGGACCCCAAGTTATCAGACTTTGCCAGGGGTTGACCTTTGGAAACATTATAATGTGGATGAGACAAGAACCGGCTGGGAAGAGTTAGAACGGCGTTTATGGTGGTTACGGCCCATTGGTGATCCGGATGCAGACTGGCCCTATTGTCGTTTCACAGCCCAAAAATTAGCCGAACTAATGTCAGAATTTAAACCTGATTTGGTTATCCTCGAACAAGTTTGGTTATACCGTTATTTATCCGTGATTAAACAGTTTCCTTGTCGTATTATTTTTGATAATCATAACATTGAAGCCCATTTATCAGCCCAACCGGATCGATCGCAAGAAAGTTTAAGAGTTCAACTGAAAGCTAAAATTCAAACAGCCCATTTAAGGGGAATGGAAAAACAGTTTACCCGACAAGTGGATCAAGTTTGGTTATGTAGTGAAGATGACGTACAACTCTGTCAAGAAATGTATGGAAAAAACACCCCGCTTTATGTTATTCCTAATGGGGTAAACATTGATAACTATAAAAAAGCATTTAATCAAGAATATGAACCCATTGAACAAGTCAAAAATCCAGAACACGCCATCCTATTTTTAGGTCAACAGTCTTATTATCCCAATAAAATTGCCACTGAATTATTGATAGATAAAATTTACCCTAAAATTAAACAAAAATATCCAGACTGTCAATTATTATTTGTGGGACGGGCCCCTACCCAACAAATGTTAGACTTGGCCAAAAAAGATCCGAATATTATTGTTACAGGAAGCGTCCCAGAAGTACAACCCTATGTCGCTGCTGCGAGTGTCATGGTTGTCCCCTTATTACATGGAGGTGGAACCCGCTTAAAAATAGTAGAAGCGTTTGCATCTGGTTGTCCTATAATTAGTACCGCAAAAGGGGCCGAAGGGATAAAAGCAACGGATGGCAAACATCTATTAATTAGAAACAGTATAGAAGAAATAATTGAAGCCATAGACAAATTTTGGTCTAACCCTTCCTTGCGGTTAGACTTAAGAAATAATGCTTATGAATTAGTCAAACAAGAATACTCTTGGGAATCCAACTATGAACGAGTTAAGCAAGTGATCAAAGAAATTTTGCCTAACAAAAGTTAACTCCCAACTTAGATTAATTCTGTTTTCTTAGTAAATAAGGTAAAAATTTATTAGGATGTTTAATGAAATGTCTAAATTTAGCCATGAATCTTTTTAACCACAAATCTTTGAGAGCAAATTCCATCTTTTCAAAGGGAGATAATTGTTGATAATAGGTTGCAAACAAAGGGTCAAATCTTGATTTTCCTTCACCTTTTCTACGATCTTTAAACGTTTTTGTCCCCGGAATATAACGATAATTACCCCACACTTCATCCACATATTTAATATTAGCTTTTTGCACCACTCGGAATAAAAAATCGAGATCCATCGTATAATGATCTTCAACCTCATAGAATCCGACTATATCGTGTAGAGATTTATGATAAAAATAGGCAGAAGGATTAATCGGGTGAGGATTAACCGACCATCCCAATAACAAATCCGTTAACCTCAGTTTTTTAGGTTTGTTAGTAAATCTTAGTTTACCCTTAATATTCCAAACCTGACAATTACCCACTAAAAAGCTATTTTCTGGTAATGTCTTAAAAATTTCTAGAACACGATTTAACACATTCGGCTGATAATAATCGTCAACATTTAAAATAGTAATAATCTCACCTTTAGCCAGATTAATCCCTTTATTCATCGCATCAGATTGACCTTGATCCGCTTCAGAAATCCAACGAATATGAGGATAGTTTTGAGCATATTCTTTAACAATTGCAACCGTTTGATCTTGTGAACCTCCATCAATAATCAGATGTTCAACATCAGAACAATTTTGCTCAATTACTACCTCAATACAAGATTCAATATAAGACTCTCCGTTATAAACAGGAGTAATAACGCTAATCATAGGTAATCAATCTAATTTTCATCCTATTTTAACAGGATTATCGCAAAATTTATCATTCTTCCCGAAAGAAGACCATAGGCATAGCGGACGGGATGAATTTCGGGGCAGAATTTGTCGATTTGTGCTACAATTTTGAATAGCAGTAAAGTGCATTAAATATCAAGGGGATTGGCTTCCCTTACCTCAGATCGTCGGAACAAATATCGCCCTTCGTGCCTCTTACATTCTGAGAAAACCTCAGAATTAGGCACTCAGAAATTGTAATGGTGACG
>JASJDN010000163.1 GCA_030065205.1 Crocosphaera sp. | reverse complement strand
TATCAATGATTTCTCCTAGTCTCCCCCTGCTCCCTCTGCTTCCCCTGCTCCCTCTGCTCCCTCTGCTCCCTCTGCTCCCCCTGCTCCCTCTGCTCCCTCTGCTCCCCCTGCTTCCCCTGCTCCCCCTGCTCCCTCTGCTTCCCCTGCTCCCCCTGCTCCCCCTGCTCCCTCTGCTCCCTCTGCTCCCCCTGCTCCCTCTGCTCCCCCTGCTCCCTCTGCTTCCCCTGCTCCCTCTGCCTCGAAGCCTTCTTCAACGTGACCATTGTTTTAATATATAGTTATGAAACTCATTTTGCTCCACTTCATCCATTGCTAAAATTTTTCGTCCCTTTTCCACTACTTTAATTCTTCCTTGAGAACTGCCCGTTGTTATGACTTCTGTGTCCCATTCTTTAAGAGAAAATAAGTCCCAACGATGTAAATAAGAGGTGGCTAACACATCCCAGCAATAATAGTCTTGAGGGATGGCTAACGCATAACAGAGTCCAGCTAAATCTGAGAGTGGATAATGTCTTTGTTTGGCTAACTTTCGGATAAAAGCAGGGGTAACCGGCACAGTATTCGTAATATCCAACGAACAAACAATTAAGGGGATGTTGCTTTGCCACACTTTTTCAACGGCGATCGCATCCCAATAAGCATTCCATTCTGCACTACCATCATGTTCGGGGGCAAATTCCTTTTCTACGTTGCCTGGAACGTTCAATGCGCCCCCCATCCAGACAATTTCTTTTATTTTCCCTTCAATGGTAGGATCAACGTCTAAGGCAGCAGCAACGGTGGTTAAGGGGCCGGTTACCATTAAGGTAACGGGTTCTGAGGCATGGTGCAACGCTTCGACTATAAATTGTTGCCCTGTTTGGTATACTAAAGGGGTTTTGATGGTATCTTCTTGATTCAGGATAGGAAAATTATCCACAATCAGAGAATCACGGCGATATAGAGCAGGAAAAGGGTGGATTCCTCTTACGGTACTTTCCGCTACGGGAATATGATCACATCCCATTAAATCTAACAGTTTTCGCGTTACATTAAGGGCAGCATTAATATAACAATCAGCAGGGGTGACAATAATCCCTAAAACTTCTATATTAGGCATTGTCATTAATAATAAAGTGGCCAAAATATCATCGATCGCCCCATCGTGATCAAATAACACTAATTTAGACATGATTTAGTTGCTTAAGCAATTACAGTGAACATAAATTAAGTAGGTAGACATAATTAAAGATAAAACATTTGTAGGGTGGGCAATGCCCACAACTATCTTTATATAAAGGTTCTAGCTTTAATTAGGAGTGCATCGCATTATGCGTTTATATATACTCACCTACTTAGTATATATAATTTATGACATCATATAATAATAATCAATATCTTGATATAAGCAATAAATATGAAAACACAAACAATAACTAATAAAGCAATTTGGCTCATTATCTCTCATGAGCCGACACAAAGTTTCAACGACTTAATTGAACCCAATTTAGACATATTTTCTAATTTTAGATTGATGTATTCTACCAATAATATAGTTTCTGATTTTGGTCATATTTCATTAGACAAAATAGAACAAGAATGTATTAGTTTAAATAAGTTTTTTTATGGGAGTGGTCTTTTGTTCTTTTCTCAAGATATTTATGAATTGAATCGACAAGGAAAGATTGCAACAATAAAAATTGATTATTCTTTATCGTTAGATTCAAATATTATGGAAAGATTTAGGATTTATGAAAATGGAGGAAAAGTTGAGCCTAAAGAAAAATTCGATGACTTAATACAATTTATCAAAAAATATCAGTTTAGTTTCGATTATGGATTCTTTTGTCTTGAAAATTTACAAGTTATAAAACAACATAATGAACGTCCATTTAATACCTTAAGAGCCATTATTAGGTGTGATCCTTTAAATACCATTCCTCTTGATAGAGAAACAGCCGGTAAAATAGCTATTACTAAAATGTATAGTTCTGATAACGAAAGAATTCATCCCCATTTTTGGATAAGAAGAAAAATTATCTATTTATTATTATTAAAAGCAATTCAAGTTAATTGGAAGACAAAAGGACAAGTTGATTCTAATCTTAGAGTAATGATTAAATTTTGCTTCGACAAAGTAAGTAAATATGCCGAAAAAGAAATTTATTTAACATGGAAGTTGTTTAAATATGGTAAATCTTTACGTTTTTTTGATGGTGTAAGTCAATGGTCAACTAGAATTTTATCTAAAATAAAAGGTATGAGTTGGGATTATTTGTTGATTGAATATCAAGCGACTTTGGCTTATCATCCTTCTCTTGGTAATGATTTTTTTATTCCCTTTTTTGCTTCATTTGATGCTAGATTTATAGAACTGTTTGAAGCTTGTCCTATTAGATGTCTTCTTTTCGACGATACAAATGGAAAAGCTTATACTCTTTTTATGGATCATCTAGAGTTTTGGGAAGATATTAAGAAAGCTATTAAAGGAGATTACAAATTGATTGAAAAATTCACTGATCAACAGGAAATATTAAAAAGAAGTAACTCACAATTAGATATCAATACCTTGGATTTTGAAATCTTAAAGTTAGAAGAATCAATCAAAAACAATGCAATTTAAAAAATCAATTTTTCAGACACTTTTTAATAATTGATAGTTTTGCGCTTGAAACTCTTTCTACCTTTTCCTAGAAATAGGATGGGTTGGAGAATCGGATGCAGGATAAGTATTTATCCTCAAATGCGCTTGTATCGTTTTATGAGAGAGAAAAGGGAATCTGTTTAAAAAAGTTTACTTTTTGTTAACACTTTGTTACACTACCTATGTGACAACGCTCAAATCGAGCTTGTAATTCCTGATCCCAGGAAACGCAATATTCCATAAATTTCAGATAAATCATACGCGTATACGCAAGGATAACTATGGTTCAAGCAAAACCGTTGACTGAGAAGGCTATTTCGCAGTCTAATCAAATTATTCAGTTCAATCACCCTGTAAAATACCGTACTTCCGAGTGGTACACGGGACACGGTGAAATTGTTGCTAGTGGAGATAATCGTTCTTTTGAAGTCTCTGCGAGTTATCACTTAAAAGCAACAGTTAAATTAGTTAACGAAATCTTAAATCCGGATAACCCCACTTTAGCCGAAATTTATAGTAGTCGGGGTCGTTGTGTGGCCATCGTTGATTTAACGGTTGATGAGTTGTATGGAGAAGCAATTCGCCATTATTTTGAGTATCATGGAATTAATTTAGAATTATTGCCCTGTCGTGCTTGGGAATCTGACAAAACCACTCAAACTGTCAATAAATTACTGGCCTTTTTAGGTAAAGATGGTTGCGATGTCTCTCGCAACGAACCCGTATTAGTGATTGGTGGCGGTGTGTTAAGCGATGTGGCCGGGTTAGCTTGTGCGCTGCAACACCGACGTACTCCTTATATTATGATCGGAACCACCGTCGTCGCTGCTATTGATGCGGGTCCTTCTCCTCGTACTTGTACCAATGGTAGTCAATTTAAGAATAGTATGGGTGTGTATCATCCTCCTGTTCTAACCTTAGTTGATCGTACCTTTTTCCGTACCTTAGACACTGGTCATGTCCGTAACGGGATGGCTGAAATTATTAAAATGGCCGTCACCGATGATCCGGTTTTGTTTAAATTAATGGAAGACTATGGATCTCGTTTATTAGAGACCCATTTTGCAACCTTAGAAGGAGACGAGGAACTGGCAGAAATTGCTGATGAAGTGATTTATCGGGCGTTATTCTCCTATATGAAGCACGAAGGGACAAATATGTTTGAAACTTATCAAGATCGTCCCCATGCTTACGGACACACCTGGAGTCCTCGCTTTGAACCCGCAGCCAAGTTAATGCACGGTCATGCGGTGTCTATTGGGATGGCCTTTGGTGCCACATTAGCAACGGAAATGGGTTGGTTATCCCCAGACGATCGCGATCGCATTATTAACCTCTGCACATCTATCGACTTATCTGTATATCATCCTATCTTAGAAGACATGGACATTATGTTAGAAGGGCAGAAAAATATGCGCCGTAAACGGGGAGAGGGTGGACTTTGGGCCCCGTTACCCACTGCTATTGGAGAATGTGACTACGCCCAAGAAGTTTCGTCCGGGTTGCTACAACAAGCAGTGAACAAGCATCAAACGTTGTGTGTTTCCTTGCCATCTGGGGGAGAAGGCAAGGAAATGTATCTCAGCGATCTTGGTTTAGCATAGGAGGGATTAAAAGATGAGTCAATTATTAACCACTCCACCGACGGCTAGACCAGTTACACCTTTAGGTATTCTAGTCGAGAAATTAGAAAATGTCCGTAAATTGGCTGAAAATGAAGAAGTGTCTGCTTCTCTCTTAACCGCCTTACAAGAGGTAGAAGCCTTAGCAGGAGGGATCGATCCCTATCTAGATGACTGTACCACCGAAGAATCAGCCGCTTTAGCTAACTTAGCCCAGAAAACGGCACAAGAGGACTGGAGTCAGCGATTTTCTGACGGGGAAACGGTACGACAGTTAGAACAGGAAATGTTATCCGGTCATATTGAGGGACAAACTCTAAAATTGTTTGTTTCGATGATGGGTGCAAAACGTATCCTAGAAGTGGGAATGTTTACCGGCTATTCTGCCTTAGCAATGGCCGAAGCGTTACCAGAGGATGGTTGCATTATTGCTTGCGAGGTAGATCAATATGTGGCGGACTTTGCCCGCGCTTGTTTCGATGAGTCCCCTCATGGCAGTAAAATAGACATTAAGGTAGCTCCTGCGTTGGAAACCATGCAAGGGTTAGCAGAGGCTCAAGAATGCTTTGATTTAGTGTTCATTGATGCCGATAAGAAGGAGTACGTCGACTACTTTGAACTGTTGTTAGAGCGCAATTTAGTGGCTTCTGGGGGCATTATTTGTGTGGATAATACCCTGTTGCAAGGACAACCTTATTTACCCGCGCAACAACAGACAGCTAATGGGGAAGCGATCGCCGAGTTTAACCGTTTTGTAGCCAATGATGACCGTGTGGAACAGGTATTATTACCCCTTCGGGATGGATTGACCCTAATTCGACGGAAATAGTTTAATAATGAATAATGAATAATTGATAATTAATAATTGTTGATCTATTCATTATTCTTTCGTCGTCATTGCGAGGGGTAATATAAACAGTAAGCCTTACCTTTTATTGAAAATACCCCGAAGCAATCTATTTAGCTATTTCTGAGGACTGTATCTACCTACTTATCCATAACGTCCATAACGACTGTAGATGTAATTTATCACTTGCATCTACAAAATTTTTATACTGTTATTTTAGCTAAACTGATGATTGCTTTTTTGAAAACTATCGGAACATTGGGACTGCTTTTACTGGCTTTCCCTATTAATTTGATTATCGTTTTTGTTTCTTTGATTATTAGTTGGATAATGAACCCTTTTTCTAAAAGAAAGGTAATTAAACATCCTAAAAAAGTCCTTATAACAGGGGGCAAAATGACCAAAGCGTTACAACTTGCTCGTTGTTTTTATAATGCGGGACATGAGGTTATTTTAGTAGAAACGGATAAGTATTGGTTATCCGCATCACGCTTTTCTAAAGCTGTTCAGGGGTTTTATACGGTTCCTGCACCAGAAAAAGATCAAGCAGGATATTATCAAGGACTCTTAAATATTGTTCAAAAAGAAAACATCGATATATTTATTCCTGTGTCTAGTCCTGTTGCGAGTTATTATGATTCAGTTGTGGGGACATTATTAGCTCCTTATTGTGAAATAATGCACTTTGAACCTGACATTACTAAGATGTTAGATGATAAGTTTGAATTATGCCAACAAGCCACAGTTTTAGGGTTATCTGCACCCCAAGCTTATCTAATAACTGATTCTCAAGAAATCCTAGATTTTGACTTCAAAAATAATCAAGGAAGAAAGTATCTTTTAAAAAGTATCAAATATGACTCTGTTTCTCGCTTAGATATGACAAAACTTCCCTTTGAGGGGATGGAAGATTATGTTAAAAGTTTACCTATTACTAAAGATAACCCTTGGACAATGCAAGAGTTTATCACTGGAAAAGAATACTGTACCCATAGTACGGTAAGAAAAGGACAAATTAGACTACATTGTTGTTCAGAATCGTCTCCTTTTCAAGTCAATTATGAACATATTGGGAAGCCAGAAATATACACATGGGTTGAAACATTTGTCAAGGAATTAAACCTCAGTGGACAAATTTCTTTTGATTTTATTCAGTCGGAAGATGGCACAGTTTATCCCATCGAATGTAATCCTAGAACTCACTCAGCTATCACTATGTTTTATAATCATCCAGGTGTGGCTGATGCCTATATAAATGATGGAGAAAAAGAAGAAAACCCCATTACTCCATTAGTTAATAGTAAGCCTACTTATTGGTTATATCACGAAGTTTGGCGGTTAACTGGTATTCGTTCTCTTGCCGATTTCCAAGCTTGGATTAAGAAAATTACTACAGGAACTGATGCGATTTTTCAACTCAATGATCCTCTCCCCTTTTTAATGAACCCTCATTGGCAAATTAGCTTGTTATTACTACAAAATTTATTCAAGTTTAAAAATTGGGTAAAAATTGACTTTAATATTGGTAAATTAGTAGAAATTGGTGGTGACTAAATGAAGTCAGAAGTTTGTAGGGGCTTAATAATATTAAGCCCATTAACCTAACTGTAAAATAATGGTTGATCAAATTGAAATTATCATTACATTTATCTTTTTTCTGCTGTTATTTACAGGGGTAGGAACCTATTCAGGGACTCAGAAAAAAGCCACTACCACTGACTATTTATTAGCCAGTCGTAACGTTAACCCTTGGTTAACCGCCCTCTCAGCGATGGCCACGGGGCAAAGTGGCTTATTATTCATCGGACAAGTGGGTTTTGCCTATAAGATTGGTATTTCCGTCATTTGGTTAACCATAGGTTGGGCGATCGGCGATTATCTCGCTTGGTGGTTTGTTTTCAAACCTTTAAGAGAACAGTCCGAAGCAACGGCATCGGATACCGTTTCTGCTTTTCTTGCCCAAAATATTAAGGGATATCGCCTTATTTCCCTGATTTCTGCCCTTATTACCCTAGCTTTTGTCGGTTCCTACGCCGCAGCCCAACTGGTAGCTGGAAGTAAGGCATTACATAGCGTATTTGGCTGGAATTATAACTTAGGCATCATCATCGGTGCTATGATTGTGGTCATCTACTGCTTTTCTGGAGGCATTCGTGCATCTATTTGGACCGATGCCCTACAAGGAATCTTAATGTTAGGTTCTCTCTTACTGTTATTAATGGTAGCAGTAATAAAATGTGGTGGTTTTGCCAGTTTATGGCAATCTTTAAACAATATTGACCCAAATTTAATCAATTTTAGCCCTCAATCTCTCCCATTAGGCTTTATTCCCTTCTTTATCGGTTGGATGGTGGCCGGGTTTGGAGTCATCGGCCAACCCCATATTATGGTCCGGGCCATGGCCATCGACTCAGCTAAACATCTCGGTTTCGCTAGAAACCTGAAAACCAGTTTAGGGTTAGTTAACTCCTTCTCTGCGTTGGGTATTGGCCTAACCGCAAGGGTATTACTCCCCGACTTATTAACGTCAGGAGATCCAGAGTTGGCCTTACCCTATCTCTCTTTGGAGTTGTTACCAGTTGTCTTAGTCGGTTTGATTCTTGCGGGACTCTTTTCTGCAACCATGTCCACTGCTGACTCTCAAATTTTATCCTGTTCAGCCGCTTTGACACAAGATATCTTTCCTGGGATGTCTCAATCTTATAAATGGGCAAAAATAGGCACTTTAACCGTTACTGCTTTCATTTTAATCATTGCCCTGGTTGAAGATAACAATGTCTTCGCCTTAGTGACCTTTTCTTGGTCAGTCTTAGCCTCCGGGTTGGGTCCCTTATTACTGGTGAAAGTGTGGCAACAGCCTATTAATACGGTAACTGCGATCGCAATGATGATCGTAGGAATAGTAACTGCTTTGATCTGGAACTTAATTTTAAACCTCTCCAGTGTCATCTACGAAGTATTACCCGGTATGGTTGCAGGAATAGCTGTATACGGACTTTATCGTACCCTATCTTCTCTCAAACCCTAACTATACTCCCAGTCTCCCCACCCTTCCCACACTTCCCACACTCCCCACCCTTGCCCATATCATTTACAAGGAAACTTAACCATGTCTATTCTTCATATTCTTCACTTAGTAGGTTCGGCTGAAAATGAGTTCTATTGCGACTTATCTCGTCTATATGGCAAAGACTGTATAGAAGCAACCGCCAACCCCTCTCGTTATCGTTTTTCTATTGCTTATGTTACCCCCGATCGCTTGTGGCGTTTTCCAGCATCCTTAGGCAGAGAAGACATCAAAGCAGCAACCCCTTTATCCCTATCTCAAGCCATACAGTGGATCTCAGAACAAAATATTGACCTAGTATTGCCTCAGATGTTTTGTGTTGCGGGAATGACTCAGTATCGTAGTTTATTTGACCTTCTCAACATCCCTTATTTGGGCAACACAGCCGAGTTGATGGGGTTAACAGCAAATAAACCTCAAGCTAAGGCGATCGTCCGTATAATGGGGGTTAAAGTTCCTTATGGAGAAGTCTTACGCAAGGGAGACACCCCAAACATACGGCCACCTGTTGTTATCAAACCGGCAAACTCCGATAACTCTTTAGGAGTGACTTTAGTTAAAACAATGGAGGAGTACGACGCAGGCTTAAAAACAGCCTTTCAATATGCCAATCAAGTATTAGTAGAAGAATATATCGAACTAGGTAGAGAAGTCAGATGTGGAACTATTGTAAAAGACGGTGAATTAATCAGTTTACCGTTAGAAGAATATGCCGTTAATGAAAAAAATAATCCGATTCGTAACTATGAGGATAAACTGAAAAAAGACGACTCAGGGGAATTAACTTATGCAGCAAAAGATAAGAAAAAAGCTTGGATCGTTGATAGTAATGATCCAGTAACTCAACGAGTTCAAGAAATAGCTAAACAATGTCATCAAGCGTTAGGGTGTCGTCATTATAGTTTGTTTGATTTTCGTATTGATCCGCAAGGACAACCCTGGTTTTTAGAAGCCGGTTTATACTGTTCTTTTTCCCCTAAAAGTGTTATCCCAATGATGGCAGAAGCCAAAGGTATTTCTTTAGATGAGTTATTAGAAATAGCCATTAAAGAAGCCATCAGTTAAACCCGTAGGGTGGGCAAAGCCAAGATTTATCATTCTTCCCGAAAGAAGACCATAGGCTATGCCAACGGGATGAATTTCGGGGCAGAATTTGTCGATTTGTGCTACAATATTGAATAGCAGTAAAGTGCATTAAATATCAAGGGGATTGGCTTCCCTTACCTCAGATCGTCGGAACAAATATCGCCCTTCGTGCCTCTTACATTCTGAGGAAACCTCAGAATTAGGCACTCAGAAATTGTAATGGTGACGCGACTGGTAGATTAGGTTTAGCTAAAACAGCACAGCCAAACAATGAAAGAGGATTTAGAGCCGTTGGCGGTCGGTGCGCCCGTGAACGTTAAACAAACAGCCCAGTAATGGCGGTCTGGCGGGGGCTATTTTGGTAGTCTAGTTAAGAGTCTATATGGGAATCCCTCGCTTTCA
>JASJDN010000045.1 GCA_030065205.1 Crocosphaera sp. | reverse complement strand
TCTAACGACCTATGTAAATAATCAACGAGAAGCTTCTAATCTTGTTGCTCAAAATGGTGGCACTCTAATTCTTGACAGCCTCACTACTCTCCAAAATGTTAATCAACTTACTGCAACCAGTGGCGGACACATAGACCTCAGTGACGTTACTACCCTTGACAGCAACAACACCCAAATTATTGCTGATGGAACGGGTAGCATTATTGACCTTTCTAACCTCACAGACTTTAGTGGTTTAACCTTTACCACCCTCAACGGTGGAATCATTATCGTTCGTCCTGTTGCCAATAATGATGAATATACCCTGGATGAAGACACGATCTTAACTATTGCTGCTGATGGTGTTCTCGCCAACGATATTAACCCTGCGAACGATCCCCTCACCACGGAACTTGTCACAGATACCACTTACGGAACGGTTAATCTCTCAGAAGATGGGTCATTTACCTATACTCCTGATAGCAACTTTGTGGGAACGGATAGCTTTACCTATCGTGTCACAGGGGCAGAAACACTCTCTAGTATTGCGACTGTTGCCCTCACCGTCAACAACATTGATAATGATGCACCCACAGATATTCAACTCAGTTCAACTAATATCGATGAAAATAGTGTCAATGGAACTCCTATCGGTAATTTAACCGTTTTTGACCCAGATCCCGATGATACCCATATCTTAACCTTGGTTGATGATGCAGAGGGACGCTTTACGCTAGTTGATCAACAGTTACAAGTGGCCGATGGAAGCTTACTGGATGCAGAAACGAACACCAGTCATACCATTACTGTTAAAGCGGAAGATGCTAATGGATTAAGTCTAGAAAAAGAGTTTGTCATTACTGTCAACAATCTTAATGATATTCCGACGGTTTCTATCACTCCTACAACCATCACGGAACCAGAAGGAAATAGCGAAACCACTGAGTATACTTACACCGTCAACCTTTCTAACCCCACTGACCAAGTTGTTACCGTTGATTACAGTACCAACGACGGAACCGCAACCGTAGCAGACAACGACTACATTGATAACGATGGTACGTTAACCTTTAACCCTGGTGAACCCTTAAGTCAAGACATTACTATTCTGGTTAATGGGGACACTAATATTGAAGAAGATGAAACCTTTACCCTGACTGTTAATAGTGCAACAAACGCCATTCTAGAAAGTGGCACCATTGTTGAGACAATTGGCAATACAACAGAAATTGCACCGCCATCTTCTATTACTTTAGGTAGTCTAGAAAGTAATAGCGAGGCCTTTGTTTTTCTTGAACAGTCAGGGCTGGTATTACCCAGTGATCTTGATGTTAATATCACCTTACCAGGAAACGTTACAGGATCTGGAAGTACCTCTCCTGGTACTGTCGCCAGTGGAACAGTTATTAACAGTTATTTCTTACATTTTGATCCCATAGCAAGGAATACGGCAACCATTAGTGGTTCCATTACCTTCAACAGTGATGTTATCGGTGTAATTTTTGGTAACAATCTCCTTAACAACACTGATAGTTTATTGGGTGCATCAGATACCATTTATTCAACAGGTTTGTCTGATCGGGCTGTTGATATTGCTTATTATGATGATCTCGCTCTTTCAGAAGACTTACGAACCCTATCCTTTGATTTAAGAGCAAGTGATTTTGTTGATCAACTTCGTGTTATTACTGAGGCAACTTTAGAAGCAACAGGAACCATCGAAAATGACGATTTTAACGCTGGTGTTTTAACTTTTAGCACCGCGACTTATGAAGTTGTTGAAGATAATAATACGGCACAAATTACCATTATTCGAGAAGATGGTAGTGATGGGGAAGTTACTGTTGATTATAGTACCAGTGACGGAACAGCAACAGCAGGAGAAGACTATACTGCTGTCAGTGGAACTTTAACGTTTAATGATGGAGAAAGTGTTAAAACCATCACCATTCCTATCAATAATGATAGTGATGTTGAAGCGGATGAAAGCTTTACAATTACCCTTTCTAATCCTACAGGTGGGGCAGTTTTAGACACAGAAAATACAGCAACCATAACCATTACGGATACAGACATTCCTGATTTAATCGTTAGTAATCTTAGCGCATCAACGCCGATTTATACCGATAAAACAGCAACGGTAAACTATCGTGTTGAAAATCAAGGAAGTGCTATTATTAGTGGTAGTTGGGTTGATCAAGTTTATCTTTCTACTGACAATCAACTGGATGAAACTGATACCTTATTGTCTGAAAATACCTTTACCCCTAGCACACCATTTGACAGTTTTTATGAACGAGACTTAACTTTCTTTACCCCAGAAACTCCTGGACAATATTATCTCATTGCGGTAACAGATTCAACCAATACAGTTGATGAAGGTTCGGATATTGGAGAAACCAATAATACTAACATTATTCCCATTACTGTTGAACCTGCTTATCGTGCCACAGTCTTTACGAATACAGAGATTAGTCTTCCTGGTGATTCCATTACGTTTGAAGGAACAGCTATTAGTAATGCTGATAATTCTCCTGCTCCTTATGAGTTAGTAACTATCGCTGTTAAACATAATGGATTTGTTCGAGAATTCCACATTTCAACTGAGGAAGATGGTAGCTTTACTCAAGACTTTACTCCCTTAGCAGGGGAAGCAGGAAACTACGAAATTAATGCCTATTTCCCTGGTTATTTAGCCGAAGATTCTGCCCCAGAAGATAGCTTTAAACTATTAGGAATGGACTTCAATCAAACAGGGGTTTTTCATCAAATATTAGCGGATAATCCTTTCACTGAACAAGTAGAATTAGCCAATTTAACCGATATTCCCTTAACAGGATTAACCTACACAGTTAATGATGCACCTGATGATTGGAACATCGAAGTTATCGCACCAGAAACATTAGCAGGGGATGGCATTAATGATATTAGTTATACCATCCAAGCACCCAATGATTCTTTGTTCACCCAAGACACCTTTTCTATTAATGTCAACAGTGATCAAGGGGTAACAGCAACCCTTCCTGTAACGGTTAATGTTAAACAACTTGTTCCTCAATTAGTCGCTAATGTTAATCGATTAAACACAGGAATGTTACGAGGAGAACAAAGCTTTGTCGAATTTAAAATTAGCAATAATGGTGGTCTTGAAACAGGCAATATTCAAGTTATGTTGCCTCAAATTGATTGGTTATCTTTAAACTCACCTTCAACCATCAATTCTTTGTTACCTGGGGAGTCAACCAACGTTACGTTATCCCTCACTCCTGATAACGATTTACCCCTCACCTTATACAACGGAAATCTTGTTTTTGATGTCATAGGAAAGACTGGTGATTTATCCCTTCCTTATACCTTCCGTGCTGTTTCTGAAGCGGTTGGTAGTGTAGAAGTCACTGCTATTGATGAACGCTTTTACTTTGCAGAAAATACCCCTAAACTTGACAACGCAACCGTTAAAATCCGTGATTACTTTACGGGAGAAATTATTGCCCAAGGGGTTACCAATGAGACGGGAACCATTAATTTAGATAACCTCTCAGAAGGCTATTATCAACTCAATGTTGAAGCAGAAAATCACGATTCCTATCAACAAACTATCGAAATAAAAGCGGGTCAAATCACCGAAATTCAATCTTTCTTATCCCGTCAAAGTGTGAGCTATCTCTGGCGCGTTCTTCCCACACAAATCGAAGATCGCTACGTGATCACGATTGAAAGCGTCTTTGAAACCAATGTTCCCGAACCCGTTGTTACCATTAGTCCTGCTTTAATTGACTTAGAAACCTTACAAACGGTTGGTCAAGTTATCCAAACCGAAATGACCTTAACCAATCAGGGGTTGATTGCGGCCAATGATGTCACTCTCAACTTTGGTGATCATCCCTTCTATAATATCGAACCTTTGGTTGATGATATCGGCGTTCTAGCTGCTCAAAGTTCCTTAACTATTCCGGTCCGCGTGACTCGCATTGACGACTTCTCCGACGAGAACCAGAATGATTATATCGCCTGTGGTATTCCAGCTTCTCTGCAATGGTCCTACGACTGTGGCCCCAATACGGTTGTCAAAACCACTCCCATCCCCATACTGAACGTTGAAGGTAACTGTCCGACTCCTCCCATTATCCCTCTTCCCTATCGACCGTATCGACCGTATCGACCTTCTAACCCTTCTAACCCTTCTATCCCACCTACAGGCGGAACCAGCCCTATTCAGGCAATTTCCAGTGCTACCCCTGTTATTATTACCCCTCAACCGGATTGTAACATTTGCGCTCAAGTTCGTCTGCAAACCACCCAAGATGCAGTCATGACCCGTTCTGCGTTCCTGGGTATCCTGGACATCGACAATGGTAACGAAATTCCTCTAGAAAATCTCTCTGTTACCCTCGATATTCGGGACGCTTTCGGCAACCCCGTTAATGGACTTTTTGCCATCGCTGACCCAACCTTATCTAATTTAAACGCTGTCGATGGTACAGGTATTTTAACCCCAGACACCACAGGAACCGCTCAATGGACCATTGTTCCGACAGCAAACGCAGCACCAGAAACTCCTACCGTTTATAGTATTGGGGGAAGCTTAAACTATACCGAAGATGGAACGGTTATTACGGTTCCTCTGTTGGGAACTCCGGTTACAGTGCTTCCTCAAGCAGAACTTTATGTGGACTATTTCCATCAACGGGAAGTGTTCTCTGATGATCCCTTCACCGATGAAATAGAACCCTCTATTCCCTTTGTGCTGGGGGTAATGGTTCGCAACGAAGGTTACGGTGCAGCCAATAATTTCCAAATTACCTCTGCTCAACCGAAAATCATTGAAAACGAAAAAGGGTTACTGATCGACTTTGATATTATTGCCACAGAATTAGGCATTAATCCTGTTAACCCGTCCCTCAGCATTAATTTTGAGGATATTGAAGCAGGAGAAACCACCGTCGCTAACTGGTTGTTTAAGTCTTCCCTTCAAGGTAAATTTATTGAATACGACGCAACCTTTGAACATATCAATGATCTGGGTTTAGCTGAACTTTCCCTCATCGAAGCAGTCAATATCCATGAATTAACCCATAAGGTTCGCGTTGATCACCCAGAAGATGACCAGTTACCAGACTTTTTGGTTAATGATATCGCTGATGATAACTTCTATCCTGATACCCTCTACTTCAGTGATGGTAACACTGCTCCGGTTAATGTTTTAACCACTGCTACTACAACCGTTGATGGACAAACCATTACCGTTACCGCAACCGTGGATCAAGGATGGACTTATTTTCGCCTCGATGACCCTACTAACGGGGAATTAAAGATTACACAAGTGTTACGAGATGATGGAACAGCCTTACGGAGCGATAATTTCTGGACAAGCGATCGCACGTTTCCTGAGAGTGGTCGTCCTATTTACGAAGATATCCTTCATCTCCTTGACTACCACGACAGCAGTGGAGAAATTACTTACACCCTGACCACTACCCAACTCGAAATTAATGAACCGCCTAATGCTCAAAACGATGCCATAGAAACGGATGAAGATGTTCCCGTTACGATTAATATCCTTGCTAATGATCACGATGTAGATGGGGATAGTCTAGCCATTTCTCAAATAACTCAAACAACTCATGGTAGTTTGAACCTCAATGCTGACAACACCCTCACCTATACCCCTTATCTCAATTTTAATGGCACAGATAGCTTTACCTACACCATTGAAGATGGCCAAGGGGGTAGGGATAGGGCAACCGTTAGTTTAAACGTCATTGCTGTCAATGATGCACCGGTTGCTGAGGATGATGCCGTAGAAACTAATGAAGATAACAGCTTAACCCTTGATACTGCTACTCTCTTAGCCAATGATCATGATGTGGATGACACTGTTCTAAACATTGACGCAGTTGATGACAGCACAACCACAGGAACCGTTACCTTAAATGATACTCAAATTACTTACGATCCCAATGGACAATTTGAGTTCTTACGGGACGGAGAAACTGCTACTGATACCTTTACCTACACCGTTGATGACGAACTTGAAGGTAGTGATACCGCGACTGTTACCGTAACCATCGCTGGTGTTAATGATCCCGCTACCATTATAGGAAACCCAACCGCAACCGTTACCGAGGACAACAATGTAGATATCAATGGTCAACTCAACGCTACGGGTTCCCTCACTGTTAATGATGTTGATACCGATGAAAATAAATTCAACACTGATGTTTCAGCAGATCCCAACAACTTCGGTAGTTTAACCATTACAGAAGAAGGTGTCTTCAGTTACACCGTTAATAATGACGCAGTACAGTTCCTTGGAGTAGGACAAACGAAAATAGATCGCTTTACTGTTACCTCTTTTGATGGCACAGCTAATCAAGAGATTACCATTACTATTAACGGTATCAATGATCTCCCCGATGCGCTGGATGATATAGCCCACACCGATGAAAATAGCCCAGTGGTCATCGATGTTTTAGCCAATGATAGCGATATCGATGGAGATATTCTCACTGTTGATTCTACTGGACTAGCCAATCATGGAACGGTTACGCTTAATGAAGATGGCACGGTTACCTATATCCCAGAGCAAGACTTCTTTGGCACAGATAGCTTTACTTATCAAGTCACTGATGGCATCAACAGCGCAGAAGCGACTGTTGACCTCACCATTTATGAGGTGATACCTAATCCCAATATTACCCTTGTGACTGGAACCATTTATGGTGATATTCTCACGGGAACCGAAAACAATGACCTCATTGTTGGTGGTGGTGGGGGTGATATGTTAACCGGTAACGGAGGAGATGATATTTTTGCTTACTATGATCTGTCTGAGGGAGGAGACTTTATCAGTGATTTTAATTCAGGCGATCGCATCGATCTCAGTGATGTTTTAATCAGTTTCGGTAATAGCGATCCTTGGGGTAGTGAACTGGTCGCTTGTGAAGATTTCTATGGTTTAGGAACGGCTGTGACGATCAATGATTCACCCTTTGTTATTCTCCAAAATACACCATTAGACGTGGCCAACCAACCTGAAAATTTCATTTTTGCCTAAAATGTAGGGTGGGCATTGCCCACCCTACTGTCAGTAATAAAACTTTGATAACTGCTCTTTTAAAAAAGAGCATATTTGTTGTTAAATAGAAAACGTTTCTCAGTAATATTGACTAATTTATTCATGAAAATCCTATCAACCCCATTGACTATCCCTATTTTTTCTACGGTGGCTAGTTTAACCCTACTTACCAGTTTATCGGCTCAAGCAGCGAGTATTGCGCCTATCTGGAAATTTAATTTTACAGATGATATTACTGGTAGTGGTACGATTAATCTTGATGTTAACGACTTCGATAGTAATACAGAAAGTTATTTAGTAACAGCCCTTGATTTTACTTTAAACTTTGGAGTCGATAGCGATCCTCAATCTATTTCTTTAGCTAATTTTCCTGTTACCCAACCGTTAAGATTTAATCCCAATGATAGGGAGAATGAGTTATATTCTACCTTGGCTGGATCACTGGTTCCTGAATGGAGAATTGGCACTATTCCTAATGTGGGAGGGTTCAATCTGAGTGGTTCTCCTGGTATTGGACTACCCGACGATCCTGATGGGGTTGGGGGTGTCATTGTTTTTAGACCAGTTAACACAACGGAAGAAATTACAGGTACTTGGACTGCGACTCCTGTTAGCGAACCTTTTCCCGAACCTTTAACCCTTTTAGGTGCAGGGGTTGCTATGGGTTTGGGAACTTTTTTTAAACATAAAATTAAAGCCACTGATAAAAATAATAGCTAACATTATACCCACCCAAATCACTCAAGAATGGGTGGGACATCAGTCACTCTTCTGAGAAATGTTGTTGAAAATATTCTTGGTATAAACGACAACTAATAACGACTTTATGACCTTGAAAATTAACTAATCCTAAACTTTGTAATTTGATGGATTGTACTAGGTCTAATTCAACTGGTTCAGTGGCAAAAACGA
The DNA here is from genome assembly GCA_030065205.1 of Crocosphaera sp. Lineage (GTDB taxonomy): Bacteria > Cyanobacteriota > Cyanobacteriia > Cyanobacteriales > Microcystaceae > Crocosphaera. The sequence continues at coordinate 34,116 of JASJDN010000045.1, read as the reverse complement.
CTTTTTCTAAAGCTGCAAATAAGTCACAATTTTGTTTTTTTAAGCTCCATAATTGTCGTTGAAGATGGTCACGATAAATGTTATAAGAAGTACGGGGATTAATACTCAAAAGTTTTTCTAGGGTAATCCTTTTTTTATAAATATTATAGAGTGCCAACCTAATTAAATAGGGATGTCCCCCCACAAAATCTATCAATTTTTCCGCTTCTTCTAATGACCACTCTAACTTGTGAACCTTGGCTAAATCTTTAACTTGTTGAGGTGTAAACACGGGCAATGTGATAGGAATTCCCACATTGAAAGGAGATTGATTAACGTTGAGGGGAATATACACTTCAGCAGAATGAACCACAATTAACCGCAACTTTTGCCAAATATCTTTATTTTTTCCTTCCTCGTGCCAAGTTCTTAATAACCCGAAAAAGTCATCCGCTAATTCAGGATATTGAAACAAACGATCAACATCATCTAACCCTAAAACTAAGGGGGTATCTTTTTCTAAGGTAGATAATATATGATGCTTAAAATAATGCCTACAATTAATTTTACTTCCAACTATATCATCCCAAGAATCAGTTACTTTATGGGATATTTTTAAATTTAAACTAATATTCGCGCAAAACCATTGTAAAAATTTATTTAAGTCTTGAAATAAACCTGTATCTGCTAAGTGAAAACTCAAAGAAACAGTAGCACAATCATTTTGACTAGCATGATTCATTATTCTAGCGAGGAGAGAACTTTTCCCCATTCGTCTTGGTGCTTTGAGTCGAATTAAGGCTCCTGGTTGTAGAATAGCTTTATAGCAGTCTGACTCGATGGGTAATCGTTCAACATAACAAGGAGAATTGAGGCGAACTTGTCCTTCGGGTAATTCCAGTTCAGGAACGTCAAAACATTTGATAATTCGGTCAGTATCGGTTTGAGGATGATAAAAATCCTGATCACATAAGTCTAATTCAAAAGCTTTGAAACAAGTTCTAAGGGTTTGTTTATCTACCCGTAACTCACAAGCAAAGACTTTCATCAGGGTATCCATTGCTAACCCTGTTTTTTCGCTTAATGCTTCTAATGTATAACGATTTCCGTGATTCTCTGCGTATTCAGCTTCAGTTTTAGCATTTTGTAGTTTTTCCAACCCCTCATCCGTTAGAATCACCCCACGTTTTCTTGTTTTTTTTGAGTTGGTTTGAGTTTGAGTTTGTGTCATAATCATCAACAGAATTGAGAAAGACCTTCATCTTCTGCTTAGAGTTTACCTAATTTTGCCTCAATTGTGTTCCTCTGTTTAGGAACTTATCAATGATACAATCCGAGCTTAAGTTATGAAACTAGAAGTTAACAACGTCTTACTTTTTCTCGGTATTTAATGGGATTATGCTGTTTTGACAAACCGAATAATTTCTCTAACTTGATGCAAAAAGTTACTATCTTCTGTTAATTGAGAAATAGCATTTCTAGCTTCTCTAGTAATTTCTTCGTGTTCTATCGTATTTTTAGCTTCTAATTTATCGAGTTGCACTCCAATTTTTATTACTTCTTGTCCCGTTAATTCCCAGTTTCTTTGTTGTTTATTGATCCAAGAATTCGGATGACTGGTATTTAATTTTTCATCAATAGAATTAACTTTTTGTTCGAGTTGATTAAACCGATTTCGTAGTTCTATAATGTCTTCGCGGGGATATTTAAGCTGTTGTCGAATTGTGGATAAACGATAAGCTAAATATTGATATCCTCTAATAGCAGGCCGTAACACTGTTAATAATAAAGTGGCGAAAGAACTAACATATCCCACCGAACTAATTCCCGTTGCAGCGAGTTCATAAAGTCCTAAAGCTGAGAATAAATGAAGGGCGATCGCCATTAATAAAGCCCCGCGACTGACCGTTTTAACATAATTCAATTGTTGGTTATCAACCACAATTCCTTTATCTTGAGAAATCGCAGCTTCTGCGGCAACTTCTTTGGCATCAAAATAAACATTCCAAGGAACAGTGACAATGGCCAGTAACCACCAAAAACTAGCAATTCCAATGACCCAATCGATAAAGTTACCAGCAGGAATCTGTAACCATTGTAATAGAAAGAAAGCGACTAAACCTAAAAAAACTAACCCAACATTAAAGCCAAAGTACCAATAATAACCGTAAGTATTTTTCATGATTTTTGTTAATCTCTGATTCTAGTTTTGCACTTAAGTTAAAATTTCCTGTTATATTTGTGACGCTTTTTTAACTGTTCTAATGATAGTCTCTTTATCATTTATAATTGATTCAGTGATGACTTTTCCTTGAATTTGTTGACCTAACCAGGGGGTATTCTGATTTAAAGAGTGGAGAGTAGAAGCGGTAACTGTCCAGGTTTCTTTGGGGTCAAAAACGATTAATTCTAGAGGATTGCCAACTTTGATGGGGTTAACAATTTGTCCTAAACATTTTCTCGGGTTACTACTGAGAGCTTTCCATAATTGTAAGGCTGACCATGTTTTTGTTTCCACTAATGTTTGCCACAATAGGGGTAACACTAATTCTAAGCCGATCGCCCCTGGAGGAGACTCAGCAAAAGGGACTGTTTTTTCTTCGTAGGTATAACCATGATGATCAACAGCGATCGCATCGATGATTCCTTGAGCAATCCCTTCAATTAAAGCGATGCGGTCCTCTGGGTTGCCTAAGGGGGGATCTAGACGTAAATTAGGATCGTAAGTCCCAATGTTCTCACTATCGAGTAGTAGGTGCATCCAGGTGGTACTAGCGGTGATGGGAATTCCCCTGGCTTTTCCCCAAGCGATTAATTCCACCGCGCGACGGGTGGAAACTCGCATGAGGTGTACAGGGGTTTGGATCACGGCCACCATTTCTAAAATCGTTGCCACTGCAGTGGCCTCTGTCATAGCTGGGTTGCCAGTGAGTCCATAACGGGTGGAAAAATAGCCTTCTCGCATCACCCCATTTCCTTTAAGGGCGGGAAATTCAGCCACTAACGCTAAGGGCTTTTTCAGGGGTTTGAGATATTCGAGGACCCGTCTGAGTAACCCTATATTTTCAACCCCTTGGTTATCGGTAAAGCCGATCACTCCTGCTTTGGCTAATTCTGTTAACTCGGTAATCTGTTGTCCTTGGGCTTGATGGCTAAAGGTTCCCCAAAAATCGAAGGTTACCGATGGAAGAAACTGGGTTTGCTGTTGTAGATGGGTGAGGGTGGCTAAATTGTCCACAGGGGGTTGGGTTTGGGGGAGTAGGGCGATGCGAGTAAACCCACCAGCGATCGCAGACGCAGCTAAACTCTTCAGGGTTTCTCGATCCTCATAACCCGGTTCTCCACTATAACTATACAAATCCATTAATCCTGGGGCAAGCACCAAGCCTTTTCCCTCAATTGTCTTAGTATTTGGGGGAATATTGTCTAGTTGGGAGTCTATGGCTTGAATTTTGCCTGACTCTAATAAGACATCGTTGATCAAATTGGTATTGGCAACTGGATCTAAGACTTGAATTTGTCGCAGCAGTGTTGGGGAAACGGTGGTCATAGTAAATCCGCTTTAGACAGTAGATAATCGTATCGAGAAGGCTGGGGGAGCAGGGGAAGCAGAGGAGGCGGGGGGAGCAGGGGGAGCAGAGGAGGCAGAGGAGGCGGGGGGAGCAGGGGGAGCAGAGGAGGCGGAGGGAGAAAGAATATTACTCTACAATAATAAGCGGATCTAGGGTCATAACTGTTTCGGTTTCATGGGTTTCGGTAGGGGAAGACGACGAGGAGAAGGGTGAGGACGATCTAAACTGTGGGCGGGGGAGCGATCGCTGCTGGGGGTGGGTCTTTGAGGACGAAATTGGGCTGAACTTCGTTTTTTAGGATATTTTCCTTGTTTTCTTTGCATCTGCCCCAGATTATTCCCTGTTTTAATGGTCAGGTGATTATCAATCAGTTGTACTTGTAAGTCCCAAAAACACCCCACCGCTTTATCCGGAAGGGTTCCTTGCAATTTTAATTTAAAAAATTTGGGTTTTTCTGAGGGATGTTTAGGAAACTGACGAATTTTAACAATAACAATTTTTTTTTGATGGGAGGCATAGACCACTTGGCCCCGAATAGAAAAGTCTCCACTTTTAATGGGAAATGCAGGGTTGATCTGTTCTGGAGATAAGGATAAGTGGGTTGTGTCTGGATGTAAGGTTTCTGGTTCCCAAACGCCAGCAATTTGTAATTGAAGTTGATCGTTAGCGAGTCGGGTTCGGGGGTAAACGATCCACAAATGAGGTTGATCTAAATCAAGGTGTTTTTTGAACAGACTCAGCACTTTACCCAGGACAACAGTATCAATGATAGTGCCGTCTTTGGTAATGAGAATTCCTCGCGTTTGATGTTCTTGGGAACGCTGATATTGACCCTCAATTAAGCCGATCGCCCGATATTGTCTGGGATGACTCGGAGAAGGAATAGGGACATTGTTGTGAAGGCCATTGTCAGAGGAAGATAGCATAGTGTAAGCCGTGTACCGGAATGCTTCTGATGACTAAATTATCAGTTTTCTTTAAGAAACATGGGTAAATGAAGTATTTTTTAAGGATGGATCACAATTGTTCTAAGTAAGTTAACAAATCAGCCATTTCTTGGGGACTGGGTTGAAATTTTGGCATGGGTGGGGTTTTTCCACTGATTACTTGTTGAATTAGACTAATTTTCGATTTATGTTTCTGAACATGATGTAAGCTAGGTCCGACCATTCCATCGGCTTCCATCCCATGACACCCTGCACAATTAATTTCAAAGATGGCCTGTCCACGACTCACATCCCCCTGACGGGATAATACTTCGTTAATATAAGGATCGGCAATTTCATGGAGATACCAACCTACTATCACGACGATAGCTACGAAAATCATCCCTAAACAAATTAGGATTAATCTTTGGATAGCATCCTTAGGTTGGATTAACTCTTGAGTCACGGTTATTTAAGGTGTGATTATGTTGGCCTTCTCTTTACATTTTGCAATGTTTTGGGGATAAAATGCTAGTCTCGTTAACTGATGTAACAATTAAAGGACAATTGACCTCATAATGTAACTTTTTATAAAAAATGATTGACAAAATGTCTTTTATGATGCACGCAAAAATATTGATGGAATGACGTTCAACTTGACTAGAATATTGATACACCCAATTGAAAACTGCTATGAATTTTGCTGTGCCTCTAGAACTAAGTGAACCTTCTCCAGTAACATAGGATAGTCATAATTCGTCTCATTGAGGAGAAATGCCATGATTGAACCCTTACTCTTAGGTATTGTTTTAGGTCTTATTCCCATTACGTTAGCTGGTTTATTTGTTGCAGCCTATTTACAATACAAACGTGGTAATCAACTTAACTTAGATTAATCATCTGAATCTGTGGACTCTTGCTTGTATCCCCGCCCTCACCAAAAGGTGGGGATTAATCCTAGCAATTCTCAGAAAGTTTTTGTAAGCTAAAGTATGAAGAATCCCCAGTAAACTTTTAACCCAGACTCATAATGACTATGAGTTTGGGGGATCAGATGGAGGATCATCAAGAACAGAGCCAAGCTTATCAACTAGAGAATAATAGCGAACATTAATACTATTAATTGATTAATGGAATTTGTAGGAAGCGAGCATCTAACAAATTTACCCTTGCTTTATACCTAGAGCCTTGTCTCAATAATGAAAGGTTAGGTTATCTTATGTACGATTTTTATTACTAACATTTTAAGTATATGATATAGCAATATACTTAATGATAATATTAGTACGGAAGTTAAACTTTCCATAATTAATAACATATAATTATCTCCATATGCTATTGAATCAAATACATCAACATCTAGCATTATTAATAGTCCAAAAAACACAACAATTGTAACCTTTATTGACGCAATAACAAAAAATATAGCATTTAGTTCACTAAGTCGAATAATACACGGAATTATAAACAAAAATAATAAAAATCCCACAAACAAAGTATCATCACCACCACTACTTTGTAATTCATTGGCATATCTTATAATTCCATCTTCTGATAAACCTATTCTTAATCCACCAGTTTTTCCATATAAAAATCCTGACCAGACTAAAAAACCATCTATTATTAATAAAATAAAATTCATTACTTTTACTATCAAGGCTAAAAAACTATCTATTATTAATAAAATAAAGTTCATTACTTTTACTATCAAGATTTTACTATTATATAGCAGTTCTGATACTTGTGAGGTACAGAGGTTATCGCTTGGAGGCAGGAGGCAGGGGGCAGGAGGCAGGAGTTAAGTGTACCTCATGAGTCCGAGAAACGCTATATATACACACAAAAGTATAACTGAAATATGACTGGATGAAACAGGATAAGTTTAATGGTACTCCCATTAAGTTACTGAGAATGAAGGTGGCAAGCCATGCAGTCAGATTACTTTTTAATGAGTTGGTTAATGAATTAACGTAACATGAGTTATAATTGATAAAAGTTTAACCCATAGGATAAGTGTACCTATGGGTTCCTTATTTAACTACAAAGTTCAGTACAGGGAATCATTAAGGTGAAGGAGTGATATGAACATTGGTGTCCCTAAAGAGATTAAAGATCAAGAATTTCGGGTTGGTTTAAGTCCCAATAGCGTTCGGGTATTATGCGATCGAGGACATCAAGTTTCTATCGAAACCCAAGCAGGAGTCGGTTCGGGGTTTAGTGATCAAGAATATGAACAGGCCGGCGCGAAAATTGTTGCCAGTGCAGCCCAAGCCTGGGATCAGGAATTAGTAGTCAAAGTAAAAGAACCCCTCACTCAAGAATATGCTTATCTCAAAACGACGAAAATGCTGTTTACCTATCTACATTTAGCAGCAGATAAAGAATTAACTGAAGCTTTAATTTCATCTGGCATAACTGCTATTGGATACGAAACGGTGCAACTTCCTGACGGAAGACTTCCTTTACTTACCCCCATGAGTATCATTGCAGGACGCTTATCTGTCCAGTTTGGGGCGCGATATCTCGAAAAACAACAAGGGGGTCGTGGGGTTCTTTTAGGAGGGATTCCTGGTGTTTCTGTGGGGCGTGTGGTAATTTTAGGCGGGGGAGTGGTTGGCACCGAAGCAGCCCGGATGGCAGTGGGAATGGGGGCGCAAGTACAAATCTTTGATATCAATGTAGAGCGTTTGGCCTATTTAGAGACAATTTTTGGCTCACGGGTAGAACTTCTATACAGTAACGCTGCGACCATTGAAGAGGCCGTTCCTAAGGCAGACTTATTGATCGGTGCCGTGTTAGTTACAGGAAAACGCGCTCCAACCTTAGTTTCTCGGACATTAGTCTCAAAAATGCGGCCGGGTTCAGTGATTGTGGATGTGGCAGTGGATCAAGGCGGATGTATCGAAACCCTCCGCACCACGTCCCATAGTTCCCCCACCTACAGAGAAGAAGGGGTGATTCATTTTGGCGTTCCTAATATGCCTGGGGCTGTACCTTGGACAGCCACCCAAGCTTTAAATAACAGCACGTTACCCTACGTTTTAAAGTTAGCTAATCAGGGGTTAGACGTATTAGAAAAAGATGCCAGTTTAGCCCTGGGAGTTAATGTTAAAGATGGGGTCTTGATTCATCCAGCCGTACAAGAGGTGTTTCAAGACTTAATGAATGGTTAGACCCTATCATTCCTACGACCCAAATAATATCCAACCCAACCCCATAAAACCATTACTAACAACCCTACTGTCGTCTTAGGTTCAGGAACCGAAGCCACTAAAAACGCATTATTTTGGATGGTTTGAATGGTACTATTGCGACGAATAATTTTGGATAGGGTAACGGTTTCTAGGGTGGGATCTAACGCAATGAGATGATCAAGGTCATTGAGATAGAAAAAGCGATCGCCATCTCGGCTGCGCGTAAATTGGTCGATGACAATACGACTGAACGTTTCCCCTAATAACCCGCCATTGACTTTCTTCTCGGCTAAACCAGCAATCCACAGATCCACCTCATCCATACTGTTATAAACAGTAGCAAAGGCAGCCGCTAACTGCACATCTCCCCCAGTTAGGTCTAAAAAGCTGGTATAAGGGGTCAGTCCCAACGCTAAACGAACGGTATTGATGGGGGGAAGACCATGATCGCGGCCCCGTTGTAAATTTAGGGAAGCTAAATCAAACCCTCCAGCACCCGGAGGGCCAAACAGGAAGTTACGCACATCATCCACTAAGAACGTATCCACCTCTTGCGCTTTTTGAGAGGCTAAACCCATTAACAGGGTATCGATGCCATTTTGTTGCACTTCCTCAGGCTTAAAAAAACTATCCCGTAAGGATAAGGCGTTGACTATGTTGCCGTTATTATCCACTCTCAGCAGTTCGGGGGATAACATAGTATGACCAAAACGGAAAGCCGCCGTGGAAAATTCTGTGGAAATGCCTGGATCAATTTCATCATCATAACCATCGTAGTTATCTAAGGCATTTTTCCCTAAAACAACCGGTAACCATTGGTCATAGGTGATAATTTGCATTTGTGCGCCCACAACTTTACGGGCCGACTCAAAAATGAAGTCATCTTCACTTAAACCCGAATCTTGAAATTTATTCACTAAAGCAGTTTCGCCACTGTCAAGACGGGTTTTAATGTCATCAGCAAGACGATTATGTTCTCGCATAAATAAAGTATGAGTGGCAGCCAATCCCACTTGTTCATTGGCCCGCACATCCCCTGATACAAAGTAGTTGGTAACATTAGGATCACCCCCTGTATCGTTGTCTAAACCCACTGTATTTAACATCAACAATTTTTCCCCATTGGCTGCAGTTTCAGCAATGAGTTTTCCTGTGCCATCATTGGTTCGCAGCGCGTTGGCACGGGTTACATCGGACCCATAAATATTGGAAGCATCGATATAAGCGGTAATATCATTAAACTGTTGACGAACCCCAAAACTATCGGTATTGAACTCTGAACGATTTAAAGTAATGGTTCGATCTCCCAAATTATCGGGGTCAAAGGAGGGATCACCGGTAGGTACAGCAATGTTAAACCCTTCGGTTGTGCCAATGGGACTTAAATCCAGATCATGGTCAAGAAATTGGCCCCACTGCCACACCCAGTCACTGACGTTGGATGTGTTGGGAAGGAAATTCGATTGGGCCGATAGACTGTTACTAATGGCACGGGGACTGGGTAAAACAGTGGAATTTAATCCCCCTCTGGGGACAGAAAAACCATCATCGTAGCCAACCCCTGAAAGACGAATTAAATTACTGCCCACTGACCCCAGTGTAGAATTATTAAGATTGTTATCTATACCATCCATCGTGCGAAATTCAGCAGCTTTCACAGGAAACACGCTTCCTAAACTAAGGACAGTGGTAGTGGTTAGAGTAAGAGCAATGAGTTGATTCATTTTTATTCGGGGAATTGAATGAAAGAATAACGTTGGTGTTTTAGCATCAATCCTCATCCTATTAAGCCCATATTCTTAGAAAAAATTTTGATTGAAAGAGATATAACGAGAATTAACGACGAAATGATCATTAAGAATGCACCAAACTATCTTTATTTTAAATATTTTGAGAAAAATTGTACGGTTTTTTCCCAAGCATCTTTGGCCGCTTCAGGATTATATCTTTCTCCTGATGGGTTAGCAAAGGCGTGGTCGGCGTTGGGATAAATATAGATATTAGCTGGCTTATTAAGCTCGTTTAAAGCCGTTTCAAAGGCGTTTACCGTTTGAGGGGACGGCCTGCGATCTAATTCCCCAAAAATGCCTAAAATTGCGGTTTCTAGGGGTTTTAAGACTTTAGGATCGGTTTCTAAGTCCCCTCCATAATAAATCACCGCAGCATCGAGGGTTTTCGGGAATAATAAAGCGGTTTGTAAGGACAAACTCCCCCCAAAACACCAACCGATAGAGCCAATTTTGGGGGCATTTTTTTCTTGTTCTAAATACTGATAGGCTAAGGTAAGGTTATCTTTCAGGCGATCGCTATTATTACGGGCTTCAGTGACTAATTCCATCGCTTTTTCAGGGGTTTTCGCAAATTTTCCACCATACATATCCACTGCTAAGGCCGTATAACCCTGTGCTGCGATTTTGCGGGTCATGGCCTTAATATTATCGTTGAGTCCCCACCATTCATGAATCACCATAATAGCGGGTAACGGGCGATCGATATTCTTAGGGGAGGCAAGATAACCTTTGATGGGTTTTCCTTCTAGGTTGCCGTAGGTTACTATCTCTACATTGACTGTATCTTCTTCAGAAGGGGACTGGGTTAACATTTCCGTTGGCAGGGGTTGTTCCTCACCATGCACTTCCCACATATATTCTGTATAATCGTCAGTAGGTTGTAAAGATGTCTGGCTATTGAGAAAGCTAGATTGGCAACCCACAACGACTAAAAAAGCTCCTAAAATCAGTGCAATAAATAAACGCATAGATAACATTGAAAAAGGACATTTTTAAGGTATCATAACTCTTAGAAGAATGTTCTTATCTACTTAAGTCAATTATCAATTCTCAATCAACATTGACTCAACAAGACACTCATATTCAACAAACTCGCGCTAGTCTTCAACAAGCATTATCCTGGTACACTAGCGTCCGCCGTCATTGGAATTATCCTCCTAATTTACAATTACAAGCAGCCGTTAAACAAGATTTACAATCGTTAAAAGCGTCTCTTGAAAAAATAGAAAATGACGTGATTAAAATTGCTACCTTTGGGTTAGTTAGTCGAGGTAAGTCTGCAGTAATTAATGCTTTAATGGGACAAAATATCCTAGAAAGTGGACCAATTCATGGCGTAACCAAATGGCCTCAATCCGTCCGTTGGACTCCCTCCAGTGGTAAAATTAAAGTCGAGTTTATCGATACCCCTGGATTGGATGAAATAGAGGGACAAGAACGAGAAATTATGTCCCGAAGTATTGCGGATGAAGCTGACTTGATTTTATTTATTATTTCTGAAGATATAACTCGGACTGAATATGAAGCATTATTGGAGTTAAAAAAAGCCTTCAAACCTATCATTTTAGTTTTTAATAAAATTGACCTCTATCCTGATAAAGATATTAATACGATTTACGAACAATTACAAAAAATTGGACAGGGTTCTAATACTGAGCAAAAATTTTCAATTTCTCCTGAAGATATTGTTAGGGTTTCAGCCTCTCCTCAACCCATTCCTGTCTTAGTTAAATATCCTGATGGAAAAACAGTCCAACAATGGGAAACTCCACCGTCGCAAGTTGATGAGTTAAAAAGTAAAATTTTCACCATTTTAAACCGAGAGGGAAAATCTTTATTATGTTTAAATGCTCTACAAAAAGCGAAAAAAGCAGAAGAAAATATTGCTAAAAAAACGATTAAAAATAGACAAGAAGAAGCAGAAGCAATTATCTGGAAACACGTTAAATATAAGTCTGTAGCAGTTGCTGTTAACCCCATTGGTTTCCTCGATATTATCGGTGGAAGTGTCACCGATTTAATGTTAATTCGCTCCTTAGCTAGATTGTACGGACTACCTATAACCAATCATGAAGCTGGTAAATTATGGCGCAAAATCTTGGTGAGTTCTGGCAGTTTATTATTAGGAGAAATTGCTACAGGTGTAATTTTAGGATTAGGAAAAACAGCTTTGGCTGTATCAACTTTTCTTGAAAATCCTGCTATCTTAACCACTTATGGCAGTACCGCTATTTTACAAGGGGGACTTGCAGCTTACGGGACTTATATTATTGGGAAAGCAGCACAAGAATATTTAGAAAAAGGATGTAGTTGGGGAGATTTAGGACCGAGTATGGTAATTAAAAATATTATGAACCAAGTTGATCCCAATACTATTATTTATCGACTACAAATAGATGAGTAAATTTTATATATCCTTTTCAAATATCTAATTCTATGAAGACAGAAAATAGGTTAATATTTAATGAGGAGTTAGGTTACATCTTGTTGAACTCGGTTATAATTCTGTTAGGTATCTAAATAATTATAGTGGTATAAAAAAAGATAATATGAACAGTAACACCGTCAGTTTATCGGCACCCCTCAATTTAGATATTGATTTATAAGTTATTAGTATAAAATTATCATAATAGCAAAAATAAGGGCAAAATATATGTCTGACACATTATATAATCGCTCTCGTCCTGAAAACTTCATTGGTAGAGAAAAAATTCAGCAAGAATTTTGGGAATTTCTAAACAATGTTAAAATTTCTGAAACTGATGTGAGAATTATTTGTTTTTCAGGTCGTACTGGCCTAGGAAAATCATCTTTAATCGTTAAGTTACAAGAAGATTGTTTGATTAAACCAGAATATCAAGAACAGTTTTATATTTATGCCACTGATATAACAAGTGTTAATGAAAAAACAGCCTCTCAATTTCTGAACAAAGTTATTATTAAAGCTTTTCAAGAAACCATAAATGAAAAATTTATAAATTTGTCTAATCACAAAATATATATAGAAAGCGTAGAACCACCATTTTTAGACAGTCATTCAATTCAAGAAGCTTTAGAATTCTTGAAATCTAATAATAAAGTATTAGTTATATTTTTCGATCAATTTGAAACAATTTTATCTAAACCGTCTTTAGACAATTTATTCTTATTATTTGAAAAAGTTGTTTATGAAGTCAATAGTCTTAAAAATGATAATTTAGTTTTAGGGTTTTCTTGGCGAACAGATATGATCACATCAATTTCTCATAAAGCTTACCATACATGGCATAATCTAAGTAATTTACAAAGGAATATTGAAATCTCTGAATTTAACCAAGAAGAAGTTGAAAACTTAATGACTTGTTTTAGTCAAGAAAATTCTTTAAAGAAATCTAAACCAAATATACAATCTTTGTTAAAATCATGTCCAAAATATCCTTGGCTTATTAGAAAACTTTGCAGTGCTATCTATAGTAATAATATTGATAAATCTGAACTAATTGAGCATACTTATAAAAAACAAATAACACAAGATGATATTAAAAAGCTATTCGATAAAGATTTAGAATCTCTATCAGTAGAAGAAATAAAATGTTTAAAATATATTGCAAAAAATTCACCTGTTGATATTACAATTCTTTGCGAAAAATATAATTCAGCCATTGTAAATAATTTAGCCGAAAAAAAATTAATTATCAAAAATGGCACTAATTATAAGCTTTACTGGGATATTTTTGCTGACTATATAAACTATGGAAAACTACCTGAATTAACGATAAATTATGTACCAACTCAAACGATTAAAACATTCATGATAAAGTTTCGCCAGATGAAAAACAATAAAACTAGACAAGAGATCAAAACTATTTTAAACATCTCAGAGAACTCTTTGAAAGGTTTTCTTGCTGATTTTGCCACTTTGTTTCCTTGCGAATATAATAAAAAAAGTAAGGAATTTATAATCCATAATGATCAAATATTAAACTTGACTGATAATGAAATTGCACATCATCTTAGTGAACAATTTAAAAGTCATATAGTTTATCAGAAAATAAAGAAAAACTCATCAAAGCTAATTACTGAGGCTCAAATTACTGAAATTTTAGGTGAAGAATATTCAATTTCAAGTAAAAGTATCAAAGATTATCGAAGTAGATTATTATCTTGGTTATTTTTTACAGGTTTACTAGAAAAGCGTAGTAACTGGCTATTTGCTATATCCGATGGAAATGGTAAGCAAAAAGGAAAAACAGAAGATTGTATATTCAGATTTAAAACAGATAAGACTTCTAATCAAGATTTACCCCTTTTAAAATTACTCAAAAATTATCCCTCAAGTTAATGATTAATTGGGTGGTGTTTCAAATATCTCAGAAACAGTTAACTTAAGTTCTGGAAAATTAGGAGATTTAACTAAATCATCTTGACTAAAATTTCCCACTTCTTGGTAACTATTATCTTTCAATTCTAAGACTAAAATAGTTTGTGTTTGAGGATCAACAATCCAATATTCAGGGACACAACAATCTTGGTATTGTATTCTTTTAGCAATATAATCTCTTTCTCTTTGAATATCACCAGGACTAACCACTTCAACCACTAATAAAGGAGGGGACATAAACAGATGAATCGTATTCCTTTTTGAGAGTTGTTGTATATGTTCTTCTCTAATAATAGTTAAGTCAGGATAGCGGTTTTTGGGTTCTCCTCTCACTTCTAATTCTAACCCATGACCCCTAACTCTACGATAGCCTACCAAAGCAGCAAATTTAAGAAAAAGAAAATTAGCAATTTCAATATTTAAACCTGATTCTGGTGGCATTTCTATCAATTCTCCATTGAATAATTCATAGAGTTTGTCTGAATTATCGTCATATTGTAAATACGCTTCAAAGCTTTCAAAGCGAGGCTTAGTCGTTATCATTTTATTTGTCAATTTATTAAATAATTACTTATTATAGTGATTGTTCAAGCATTTGAACGTTATCTTTAAGCCATTTTTTAGCTTTATCCATATTGGTGATTTGTGACTTAATAATGTTCCAAAAACAGGGCGTGTGATTAGCTTCTAATAAATGGGCTAATTCATGAACGTCGGGATGAATGAATTACCTTATAGTTAATGAGCATAGAGAATTTTATCGTTATTTTTCTCGGCTATTTCTATGACTCCTAAATACATCACTTGTTCTACCGGTGCATCAAACCCTGTCAACAGCATATTATTAACAATAACAATACCCATATCTCCCCTAATACCTTCATCTTCTGCGTCAAAGGGTAGTTTAAAGCTTTTAATAGTGGTTTCGTGTTGTCTATCGTTACTCTAAGCTGTGAGGTAGGGTAAGTCGTTATGTCCCCCAGAAATGATCACATCGGTTTTGAGTTGTTTTAAGAGGGGCGGTCTTCGTTTAGAGGTGGGTCTAAATCCCCCTCTAAACGGCCTCGGAGCCTGCCCCCCTTCTATAAGGGGGGTTAGGGGGGATTGCCTTTCAACTCCTGCCTCCTTTAATGTTTGTGTTGGGTTGCGTTCCTTAACTACTTCTGTCATTGCGAGGAGGCAAAACCTTTAATAAAGCAAAGGTTTAAGACTTATTTTTGCCTCCGAAGCAATCTCTTGGGTGTTGTTATGGATTGCTTCGGGGAGATAATAAAAATAAATCAGGTTATGGTGGTGTTCATCCCCCTCGCAATGACTACTTCTGGTTTTTTCCCTCTGCATATTCCCTATCTGCATTATTAAACCCCGAAGCATCCATCTTACCCCGAAGAATATCGGCCGCTTTGAATAAATTATACTTCTGTGCGATAGCGCCGGAACTTCGTTAAGGAACTTCTGACTTCTGACTTCTGACTTCTGACTTCACTCGATGGGCAGAGGGGGACTCGAACCCCCATGACCGAAGCCGCCACATTTTGAGTGTGGTGCGTCTACCAATTTCGCCATCCGCCCTTGGTTGTAGCTTTTTGATTATACTGTGTTTTGCCGGTTTCTAACAAGTGATGATAATCTTGAGAACTGGCCCAGCGATCGATCTCCTTAGCCCGCAATACTGGCACTGGATGGGTGAGTTGTTCCGTTTGTGCCTGTTTTAACATTTCTCCTAAAGCAGTGTTGCTGATGGCTTCATAATCTCTCGCTTGTTGGATAAATGCGTCTAGGTTTAACTGGGGGGCAATGGTGGGGGAACCGCCGGCTAATTTCATTAAAATGGACATGACCACTTTGGGATCTTGTGCCACCAATAAAGCCGCGCGATCGCAACTAAATTCGGCACAGCGTACCCATTGTAACATCTGCGCTTGCAGAGATTGGGCGATCGCAGTTCCCCAAGTGGGTAATAAACTGGCACCGAGTACCATAATATTCGCTAAGGTGAGATAAACCCCATGTTCACATTTAAGGTGTCCTAACTCGTGGGCTATGACCCCTTGTATTTCTTCGGGGGTTAACATTTCCACTAGGGAGGTATGCAACACCATAAAGGGTTGTTTCCCTTGCATGGCGAAGGTATAGGCGTTAGGGGCAGGGTTTTGTTGTAAATAGAGTTGTGGGGGTTCTAAATCGAGAACACGGGCTGCTTCGACTAATAATTTATGAAGGTGGGGTAATTGTTTTTCACTCACTAACACTGACGAAGCAATGTTATTGAGATAGAAAAATTGTTCAGCCACAGAACCCAGTAAACTCCTGACGATCATATCCAAGCCAGGTAGTTGTTTTAACGTCGTCGTGGCTTCTAAATCTAAAGGGTGACGAAAATCGTCCGCTTTTAGTCCGATTAACTGGGTTTTTGATAATTGCATTCTTATTCAGGGGATAATAACCATTTTTTCACACGCTGGAGGCTTTTCCAGTCGGGTTTGCGGCTTAATCCATCTTCGATGTTTTCAACGATGTCTTTATGAATTTCTTCATCTAGGGACATCATTTGTTGCGCCGCTTCGATGTGGTCCCGCACTCCTTTGGCACCGGTATCTAACATGGCTAAAGCTAAGTTAATTCGGGCTTGGGGCGGTCTACTATCAATTTTAACGCTTTTTTTGGCTGCTTTGAGAGCCAATTCTGGTTTATCGTCTAAGAGGTATAACCACGCTAAGCAGGCCCAAGCGGTGGGATTTTTGGGGGCGCGATCGCAAATTTGTTTAAAATGAGGAAGCAAAGTCTCAACGGACTCCCCTTGTTTATAACGCTCTAATCCTTGTTCAAAGGCAGTTTCAACAGTTTCAGTCATTTTCAGTAACAGAATGAAGACAAAAAGAGACAGAAAACACGATTTCTGCCCCAATTATTTAACATACAGTATATTGCTTTTTAAACACCAAAGGACTTACCACAGCCACAAGTTTGATTCGCGTTGGGGTTAGTGAACTCAAAACCACCCCCGATCATGGCGTTACTATAATCAAGGACGAGGCCGTAGAGATAAAGAAGACTTTTGCGATCGCAGATGATTTGAAAGCCATCATAGTCAAACACTTCATCTTGTTCACCAATATTGCTAATGTCGTCAAAGTCCATCATATAGGACATTCCGGAACATCCTCCCTGACGAACCCCAACACGCAAACAGAGGTCTTTTCCCTGTTGTTCTCGTAACATTAGAACGTGCTTTAGGGCTGTTTCGGTGAGTTGAATTCCTTTGGCGGGGGTTTGAGTGGCTTGTGTCATTGGTTGTGGTCACTCCTTAAAAGTTAGAATAATTTTCAACCTTTTCTATTTTAGGACAACTTTTCCCTTGCTAACCTATCATTTAAGAAATCATTACGTCTAATCATGGTCAACAAAGAAGTGTTATTTATGAGTAACGGCCATGGAGAAGACCTCAATGCCAGTCTTATTCTCCAGGAATTGCAAAAAATTGCCCCTCAGATCACCATGACGGGAATGCCATTGGTGGGGGAAGGAAATGCTTATCGTTCTCTCAATTTACCGTTGATCGGACAACCGAAAAGTTTACCGTCTGGGGGCATTTTTTATATGAATCCCCTGACATTATTAAAGGATGTGGGGGCGGGTTTAATTGGCTTAACGTTATATCAAATTCGTACCCTGTTAAACGATTGCTCTCGTTATCATTTAATTGTGGCAGTGGGTGACATTTTTCCAGTTACGATGGCCTATATTTCGGGTCGTCCTTTTGTGGCTTTTTTAGTGTCGACTTCTAGTTATTATGAGGGTAAATTAAATCTTCCTTGGTTAACCCGTTGGTGTTTGCAATCGCCCCGTTGTTTAGCTATTTTTACTAGAGATGCTTTTACGTCCCAAGATTTACAGCAACAAGGGTTTAAAAACGCTAAGTTTTTAGGTTATCCTATCATGGATATTTTAACGCCAACGGGAAAGAATTTACATCTTGATAAGGATATTCCTACCATTGCTTTATTACCAGGAAGTCGTGTTCCTGAAGCCCTTGATAATTTAGAATTATTGTTAAAGGTGTGCGAATCTCTTGCTACTTTAGAAACGGTACAATTTCGAGTGGCTTTAGTTAAAGCTATTAAAGAAACAGATTTACAACAGTTAGCTGAACAATTAGGATGGCAATATCAATCTCTCGGAATATTGGTTAAAAATCAAGGAAAAAATATCATTAGAGTTGAATGTTATTATGGAGCGTTTTCTGATATTATTAATGATTGTAATCTGGCGATCGGTATGGCCGGAACTGCTGTTGAACAAGTGGTCGGGTTAGGTAAACCTGTGATTCAATTACCAGGAAAAGGTCCACAATTTACTTATGCGTTTGCCGAAGCGCAAATGAGATTATTAGGAATATCAGTAAAAACGATTGGAAAAAGTTATAAAAATCCTCGTCTTTTTTCTGACGCAGCAACCACAATTCAAGCTATTTTAAAAGATGAAGATTATTTACGAAACTGTAGACAAAATGGCCAAGAAAGGGTAGGGAAACCAGGAGGTTCTCTCCGTATTGCTCAGGCCATCGCTCAAATTGTTTAGATTAACCTATCATCTTGTTTAGAACTGGGGTGCTAGGATTCGAACCTAGGAATGGCGAGACCAAAACCCGCTGCCTTACCACTTGGCGACACCCCAATAATCATGCCTTAGCTATTATAACAATACCTGCCGGGAATTTGTCAAGTCTTTTTTTTGATCAGGTTTATCTTTTTAGAGCAGTTTTCATCTCAATAGACTAACAATGAAAATAAAAATTCCCCCCACACTCCCCACCCCTCCCACACTTCCCACACTCAACTTCACTAAAATCTTGATACACCCAATTGAAAACTGCTATTAATGGTAGCTACTCGCTTGTCGGGTAAACATCCAATGATAACGGCCTTGTTTATCCATCAGTTGTTGGTGGGTTCCTTGTTCAACAATTTGTCCATTTTCTAAGACAATAATGCGATCGGCTAATTTACATAAAGCGAGACGATGACTAATAACAATGGCCATTTTATTCGCTGCTAAGGTACGAAAAATTTGGTAAATTTCGTATTCTGTTTTTGCATCTAACGCTGCGGTGGGTTCATCAAAAATCAATAATTCTACTTGAGGAAGACGCAATAAAGCGCGGGCGATCGCTATTTTTTGCCATTGTCCTTGAGATAATTCGATCCCCCCTTCCCATTCCCTTCCTAAAGGGGTTTCTAACCCTTGGGGTAACTTGTTGATTATATCATCTAATCCCAAGGTTTTAAGGGTTGCTTGAATCTTAGCATTATCGTCTAAGAAAGGTAGATAACCAAAGCCAATATTTTCCCTAATTGTTGCTGGAAATTGACTATAATCTTGCATAACAACAGCAATGCGATGGCGTAATTCTTTTCTATCCCATTGTCGTAAATCTTTATCATTCCAATAAATCGCCCCATGACTGGGATCATAAAGACGACACAATAACTTAGTCAATGTGGTTTTTCCTGCACCATTTTCTCCAACAATGGCAATGTTTTCGTGAGGATTAATGGTTAAACTTAAATTATCTAAAATCCAGCGATCGCTACCAGGATAAGCGAAGGAAAGCTGCTCAATTTTAATTCCTGTGGTCGCATAATTTACGGAGGATTTGGATGAACAAATTACTAAAGTTGAAGATAAATCTAACACTTGAAAAATAGGCGTGATTCCTAAGATGATTTCGTAAACATCTGACGCATTATTAATCAAAATAAAAAGACTTTGTCTAATTTGTAAAATCAACCCCCCATATAAAGCCAAATCTCCTAAACTATAATTTTTTTGTAACGTCCCTAAAATAACATAAACATAAGGAATAGCGACACCAAACCCACTAATTACAGACCAAAATATAACCAAGGTACTGCCTTTTTTTCTGATTCTTTGCATCGCTCGAAATGTGTTGTTAAACAATTTTTTCCAGCGATTAATGAATAAATATTGTAAATGAAATAGTCGTAATTCTTTAGCATGAGTTTTATGGGTTAAAACGGTTCGGTATAATTCCATTTGTCGATAAGAATCGGCTTGGGTTTCTTCCACTCTCCAGGTTTTTTCTCGATAAGCTAATTCATAATAAATAGCAGGGGAAGAGGTTAAACATAAAATAAAAGGAATCCACCAAGCAATAGAAACAGATAAAAATACAGCAGGTAAAAAGATAAAAATGCCGTTTAAAGTCGTCATTAAAATAAACGCTAATTCTTCTAAGCGCAGCATTCCTTTTTCTGTTAATTTCGTTAAGTTGAGTAATTCTGGGGTTTCAAATAGAGCAATATCGGGGAAATTAGCAATTTTATTTAAGAGTTTTTCTTGAGTAAAACCTTTAACGCGATCGCGGAGGGCTGAAAAATTAAAATTGATTAAATTATGACTGATATCTCCTAGTAAATTAAGGATAAGGATCGCAAAAATGCTACCGATTAATAAACGTTGATTGAATAAAATTTCTAGAGAATTAATAGGGGTTTCTTGTTTGAGTAATAAAGCAACATTATCGATGATAATTTTGTTAAAAAATAGAGCAGTGACGGGACTAATACCACTAACTAAGGTTACAAAAGTTAATAAACGTAGCTCGTTGGGAGCAGCTTGAACAATGAGGGTTAAGCTACGTCGTAAAACTTCGGGGAGGGTAGGTTGAGAAACTGACACAAAGACAACTGATACGCTATGAAAAAGGGTTATAATATAATCGTAAGGGTTATTGAGGTATGGATATGTTAAACAATAATATAAAAGTTAAAGACAGTAATAATCAAAAAAAACTCACCTATCGTAAACCCAAAGTTTATCATTTAGGCTCAATGGATAAGATTCAAGGTGGACCGACGGGAAGCTATCGTGAATATAGTGGTTACTACTATGGCTAATTGAGGGACTGACATCGCTCATTTAAGACATTAAGATGCAATTAGGTTGGATTTCGTCTCTCAACCTAATTACTGTCATCTGGGGTTTCTCAATCACTTAAACGAAGGAACAATCTTCAGGTTACGGTATTCTTACGAACAGTCTCTTTCCTTAGCTTCTTTCCTGAGTTGTGGACTCATATAGTTGGGTAAGGCCGTTCGACACAAAACGGTTTGTTGTAGTCGTAGTTGTTCTTTTTGTTTGTTTGGATCTGCTGTTTTGTCAAATACGATAGCCCCTCTTAAATCTGCATCAGTTAAGTCTGCCCCTTCTAATTTAGCATTAGTTAAATCTGCTTTACGTAAATTGGCACCGGTTAAGTCAGCACCGGTTAAGTCAGCACCCCTTAAATCTGCTTTTTGAAGTTTAGCCTGTCTTAAAATAGTGTCCTTAAAATTACCTTCCTTCAAAATCGCATTCTGTAAGTTTGCTTTTTGGTGATTTTCTCCTTGCCAATCTACAGGTAACTCAGGTGGTGGTTGCCCTGAGTTGTATTTCTGGTAATCATCAGTAAACAAGACTTTTTGAGATAAAGGACGTTTTTTATAAGGTGCAAATCTCATACCCTTAATAATGGCAGTGTCTCTATCAAAGGGTAATTTTGTCTCGTCATCAAATTGAGCATCTTTCCACTCTGTTTGATGATCAAAATCGATATGAGATAAGTTAGCACCTTTTAAGTTAGCGTTACTCAGATTAACTCGTGAAAGATCCGCATATTTAATATCTTTTCCTTGTAAGTTAGCTCCTGATGCCAGTTTGATCATTACTTTTTTTTGATCTTCTTCATCTAGTGTTTTATAGTTTGAACCAAAACTCCTTGGTAACTGAGTTTTATCATTGTATAAAGCATCTTCTAAGTTAGTACCTTCAAGAATAGCCTCAGACAGATTGGCTCCCCGAAGATCGGCTCTACGAAGATCAACTCCTGAAAGATTAGCATTGCTTAGACAAGCATCTCGCAAGTCCACATCTGATAGGTTTAATGGTTCTGATCCATTATTTCCATCTTGATCCTTATCAAGATTGCAATGAATTTTTATCATCTTGTGATCTTTAATAAACTCATCTGGTTCCTTGATAGATTCAGGAAAGTCAGTTCTATCATCAACAATCGCTCCTTCTAATGTCTTTGCCTGACGAATATTCGTATGTTCTAACTTCGCTCCCCGAAGATTAACTTGTTTAAGGTTTGTGCCTGTAAAAACAGCCCCTTCAAGGTTAGCATTTCTTAGGTTTGTCCCAATTATTCTTTCAGCTGGTTTTCCATCACACCACAAAAAATTTTCTGAAGGCTCTTTTTCAGGCTCTGGTTTGGGTATACAAAATGGCTCTAAAATAGCGTTTTTAAAATTTACTTCTTGTAAGAATGCGTCTCGTAAATTAACCCCCCGCAGTTCGGCATTTTCTAAATTAGTAGATTGAGGCAATGCTTCACCTTTTAGCAGTAGTAGCTTATCTAATCTTGCACCTCGTAAATTGGCTAGAGTAAGTATGGTATTGTCTAACCTTGCTTCGTGAAGAAAAGCCTCTTTTAGATTAGCCTTTGTTAAGTTGGCTTCTCTTAAATCGACTCTATTTAACCAAGCCCCTTGCAAATCAGCCTGTTCTAAAATCGCTCTCCTCATTTGAGCCTCCTTTAAGTCGGCCTTTTCCCAAATCACGCCGGGTAAAACAAGATCATTGAGAACAACTTTAGGTAATTTAATCTTACACAAAAAGTCATCAAAAGTAATATCTTTGTCTTCAGAGATTAGATAATTTCTAGCATCAATATCTTTAATTGAACACATATTTTGAATTAATAAGATACTTCCATATTGTTCATGTTTATGTGGAGGTAGGAAGCCAATACCAGCTTCACTTAAAAAATTGATGAGATTTTGCTTGGGTGTTCCTTCCGATGGACCTAATATTACAAACTGCATCAAGTTTTCTAATCCAATACTTAGAAACTGCGAACGTTTATGTTTAGGGGGATTTAATGCTTGTAAAGTATTGACCGTTTTCGCCCTAATAAATGATCTTACTTCTTCTACAGAAATTTCTGGATATTTAGCAATTTTTCCGTGGTGATATTGATCAAATATTAATTCGGTAATCGAGTCTATATAATTTCGGACAAGTTGCGATCGATAGTTGTGACTTGCTTGCTGATCGACTCTATAATTCCAAGATAAGGTCATAATACCCAGAAGCACAGGAACGATCAATAAATCACCCCAATCCCATAATGTTTTATTTCCTAGGGAACTTCCTGGCTTAATTTTTTTCTTCTTCTCATGAAGTGCAACATCCACATAATATTTATTATCTTTATTGCCAATAGGATGATTAGTGTCGCTGTTTTTATGACTAATTTTACCATTTGTCATGGTGACTTCCCCCTAAACTTCAACAAACACCACCCCCCACTGCTGCTGATACCATCCACAAATAATAAGCAGTCAATTACGATATAGTATTTAAGTTAGGGAACTGAATTTCAGATTGCAGCGTATCTGAAACATTTATCTTCGATACCCTTATAATAAAATGGTAAATTGAGGATCTAACCCCGTTGATTCATTATTTAACAAATTATTATTTTATTTAAAAAAAATAAACAAAACGAAATCAAAAAATGTTGAATCAAGTTAAAAATAAAAACATAAATAACACTTATCAATTAAACCAAGATGTAATATTATATGATGGGGAGGGTTTTTCGCAGCTTTTAGACTTTAATCAGGGTCAATTTTATGCTCTTGATGCGATCGCTACCTTGATGTTGTCTTCAGTGCTGGATAAAGGGTTAGACGCAACAATTACTAATCTTAGTCAACTTTATGAAACAACGGAAGCAGAAATACGCAGGGATTTACTAGAATTATTAAACAATCTTATTCAAAAAAAATTACTCATTCCAGGAAACACAAATACACAAAAAAGTCAAAATTTATTACGAAAACTTAACAATTTAATTTTAAAAAGTTTACAAAAAATGACTACTTTAATTCGTTCTTTAATCAATCCTCAGTCTGACCCTAATTTTCTCACTATTCATTTATTATTGATATTAAGCTGGTTTAGTTTTCGTTGTTTAGGATGGAGTAAAACCATTAAGCTTTGGCAAAGTTGGCACGACCATAATTCTAAAAATACTGTTGATTTAGAAGTTATTAAAGCCTTTGACAATAAATTGCAATCAGTAGCAGCTACTAACCCGTTATTATCAATTATGTGTAAAGAAAGGGCTTTGGTTAGCTATCATTTATTACGTAGTTTTTATCAAGTTCTAGCGAGTTTAATAGTTGGGGTAACAAATGATCCTTTTGAAGTTCATGCTTGGGTGGAATATGAAGGAATAATCCTTACGGATGATTCCGTTCATTGTGAACAGTTTAACCCTGTTATTAAATATGAGTAAACTAGAAAAAATAAAGAAACTTATCGTAAAGTGGGCAAAGATTTTAGAAATCTTGTTAAGTTTAAATCAGTATTTGTTATAAATTAATTGACCCCTAATAATTGTCTATTTTTGTATAATCAAGTTGATCAAACCAGACAATAAGAGATAAAGAAGTGGAAATTTGTTGACCACTATAAACACTACCGACACCCATCGCTTGCTGTTGCAAACAATCAATTAATATAGATTTGTCAAAGATAGCTAATTCATCAATTTTTGACTGTTTAACCATCTCAATTAACTGGTTTAAATTCTGTCTTAATCCTTTCCCATAAACCTCATTAAAATTGGCTTTAATGCGTCTAGTCCGAATAGCATCGGGTAAAGTACCTTTCATTGCTGTTTGTAGCAAAGGTTTAGCGACTCCAGGGACTTCTCTTATCTCTCTGGGAAGACTGAAACTATAACTAATGAGACGGGTGTCCAGAAAGGGGTGACTCAGTTGTATTCCTTGGGGACTAGCCAGATACCAATTAGACCAATTTCCTACCGCAGCTTGTCTTGCTAGACGATTAAATCCTTCTTCGACAGGATATTGACTCAATTGCTCCATACAGTCTAATAGTTTAGGCCATAGTTGATAATCTTGGGCAAATTTTTTGTCGATCCAAGGAGGAATACTATATTCTGGTAGGTGAGGCCAAATACTATATCCTTGTCGCAATAGTAAGGGTATTCCTTGTCGTAACCAAGGAGGGGTTAAGGGTGCGATCGCATATTCCCATAAAATTGATCCCAGACTTTGACGGTTGGTCATGGCCCATTGACGGCTATTTTCCCACAGTTTAACCCACTTTCCTTGACGCATTAAATCAGCTAAATAATAATGATTTCCTTCTACTAACATTTCTGCCCCATTTCCTGTTAATATAGTTTCGATATTGAGGTGAGAAATAGCATCAATCATGGCTTTTTCTAAGGCAAAATGAAATAAACCGCTATAGGGTTCATCGTGATCAGGAATAGTGTCTTGAAACCAAGTAAAATCTAACGCTTGATCGCCGTTAACATAATAAGGCATAATGTTTTTATTTTGTTCAAGAATCAAATTAATATAGTCGGTTTCTTTAGCTAAACTAGGAAGTTTATGAACAAGAGACAAAGTAAATAAAGACTGATTTTTAACTAATTTTTTAGCTAAACAAACAATGGAGGAACTATCCATCCCTCCTGATAAATGAGCAGCAAAATTAGTATTTTTAATGCGTTCATTAATGGCTTTTGTAAGGATATCTTTAAACTGTAACCCTGCGTCTTGAGGAGAAATTTTAGTGATGGGATTTATGGTTTTATTACAGTCCCAATACCAAAGTGTTTTAACGGATTTTTCTAAACTAAATTCTAATAAGTTTCCTGGTAAAATACGATAAATCTTCTTAAAAGCGGTTTCTTCTTTAGGAAGTTCAACGGAAGCAAAAGGGAAGGTTAAAAATGAGGCGAGAAAGTCTTTATTTATAACAGCGTTTTGTGAGTTTGCTAATTGTTTAAGATGGGTTGTTAAGATGATATTTTGTTGGTCACAAGTCCAATAAATAGGATAAGTACCTAACGGATCACGATAAGCTAAAATTCTCTTTTTTTTATGTTCAATGATAGTATAAATTAATTCTCCTTCTATTTTCTTTAGTTCTTCTATTCCTCTTGTTTTGAATAAGTTTAAAATAATGTCTGCATCTGATTTATTTTCTCTTTTAGCTTGATAATATATTTTCCCAATCACGATAACTGTGTATTCATCAGGAATATTAGCAACTTTGATTAAAGATTTATCGGTATGAAATAATTGATAATCAATTTTTTGATTAGAGTTTAACGTAATAATAAAACCTGGACGCATCATAACAGTTATTGATTGGATGTATTAATATTCTCAGTTGGGTGAGGGTGGGGAGTGTGGGGAGTGTGGGGTGACGGGGTGACGGGGAGTGTGGGGTGACGGGGAGTGTGGGGAGTGTGGGGTGACGGGGTGACGGGGTGACGGGGAGTGTGGGGTGACGGGGAGTGTGGGGAGTGTGGGGAGTGTGGGGAGTGTGGGGAGAGGAACTTCTGACTTCTGACTTCTGACTTCTGACTTCGTTATTCCCCATTGCCTAATTGTTGACATTGAGGACAAAAATGAGACGAACGTCCTCCTAACTTAATCTTTTCGATGGGAGTTCCACAGACACGACAAGGTTGCTTATGACGGCCATAAACCCAAGCAACACCCCCATAGTTGCCATTTATCCCCGTAACCCCTCGAAAATCACTAAAGGTTGTCCCACCCTCTTCAATAGCGGTTTTTAATACTTCTATCATGGCTTCTCGTAACCGTTTAACTTGTTGAGAGGTTAACTGTTTGCCTAGGGTTATGGGTAGGATACCACTCTTAAATAACGCTTCATCGGCATAGATATTGCCCATCCCTGCAACGATCGCTTGATCGAGTAGAATGGTCTTAATATTGCGCTGACGACCCTTTAACTTGTCAATGAAGTAATCTAGGGAAAAGTCAGGTGCAAAGGGTTCTGGACCCAATTTTTGCAGTCCTGTAATGATGGTTTCGGGGGGTTGGTTGGGGGGAACCCACCACACTTTACCAAAGGTGCGAATATCCACAAATCTTAATTCTTGGGACTGATTACAAAACAAACGTAAACGGGTGTGACAGGATAACGGTTCGTCTTGTTTCACCCATAATAGCTGTCCAGTCATACGCAAATGAACCCCTAACCATCCTTTATTTGCTTGCAGGGGAACCAGTAAATATTTACCTCTTCTTTGCCACTTATCGAAAGTAGCCTTTTTAATTCCGTCTAAAAATTCTTCCATAGAAACAGGGTAAGCAAGTGTGCGTGGTAACAACACTTCCCCACCCTGAATGGTTTGTCCAAAGGTCAATTGATTTAACCCTCGGCAAACCGTTTCTACTTCAGGCAGTTCTGGCATTTAATCCTGAAAGCAATTACTTAGAGCCAACAACTTCTAATTCGTTTTCAGCAAAGTTATTGGTATTGACTCCAGTGGGACTCCCACTAAAGCCGTTGTAATTGACTTTATCGAAACGAACGACAACAGGATAGATAATACCGGCTTTATCGACAGTGGCAACGGTACCGATGTCGTTGTACCAGTAAGACTCTTTACGTTTGATTCTAACTTTGTCTCCACGCTTGACCATAGGTATTGTCCTTAATAAATGGGTATTGAACACTCCGCCTACTAAATCAGAGATTGATAGTTGGGGACTCTTTTTTGCACCGAGTAAAGGTGTTACTGAGAAAGGTGGTGTCCGCACCGAACTGTAAGACTTTTGCTTACTAATCCCTCAGTAAAAGCAAAGGAAAAAATCCTTATCTATAAAGCCTACTATTGGATTGCAACACCTTGCTACTTCAAAAGTTTAAGTTTTATTGCGAATCTCGCCAAGCCAGTTCAACAAAATAGGCTGGATGGCCTGAAAAATCGCGGGTTCGGGCAATTTGTTCCAGTTCTAAATTAAAAGGGATGGCGGTGGTGAGATATTTCTGGGCCAAAACACCCACATCAGGGGACAGTTGGGATGCGGTGGAAGTGGCCAATAGTAATCCTAAAACTTGTTCAATAGGTCCTTTGGGTAATAGGAAATGGGTCCCTAAAACAAAACCAGTGGTTAGCAGCATATTAACGGACATATTTGTACCGCAACGGGGATGTACAGCTAAGTTCCAAACACCGGCGCGAAACCGTTGTAAGGCTTTATTAACCGCTTGTTGTAAGTCTAGATGGTTAACGTCTCCGTAGAGATAGAAACCATTGGGAGTGGATAACCCCCCTAAGTTTTCATTATCCTGTAACCCTTTTCGGGTTTCGCTGAGTACCCAAACCGTCCCGTGTTCTAACCCATGAACTTGACGAAGCATGAGGATTTCTTTTAATCCGGGAATAAATCCCAGTTGTTGTAAAATATCGCTATCTTGATGGTGTTGGGGCCGATACCAGTCTAAGTCCCAAAGGTTTCCAGTAGCAGGGTTAACCGAGTTAGTCATACGTATAAACAATTAAAGAAATATCTTTAATTATAAAGAATCTTTCTTGATCACAAGTTTATTGTGGATCAGTCGTATTGTTTTCTTCTTCTGGTAGTTGCTTCGGGATTTCGTTGTTCCCTGCTTGTGGTGAAGGATTCGCCTGTTGAGATTGTCCATTATTTGTTTTTGTTTGTTCAAAATGAGAAGATACACTCTCACTTCCTGCTTCAAGTTGAATAGAAGCAGTAGAATCACCTCTAAGAAGCATACTTTCTGTGGTTAAATTCTCGTCGATTGCTCGTACTATAATGGGAGCAACGGTTGAGTTATGACCAAGCATTTTTATTCTCTTGTTGTCACTTTGGTATAATAGTCTGTATCTTCTTTTTTCGTCTAATTCTTGTCCTAAATATGATGTCCAACCAGCTAAACCCACCCCTGCTGAAACAATTGTCAGAGAGTTATTGGAACTTTTTAGTATGAGACTTATCAAGCATATACCTGTCCCTAAACCAGCTAAAGTTAATTTTGCGCTCTTGTCTAAGGTTCCTATCTTGCCAACACCATTTAGATACGAATTTAACTCTTGGTTACTCTCTTCTAAACGTTCATTTTTTTCTAAAATACAGTTAATGTTCCTCTCATTAGTCTGAGTCATCTCTTTTTGTGTCTCACTGTTGGTACTAATATTTGGGAAATTTCCAGTCGTTTTAGCATAAATTTCTTTTTCCAAGTCTTCATATCGTTTTTTAGAATCTTCTAAGGGTTTCTTAAACTCTTGTTGTAACCAGATAAACTTGCTTCCTTGAACGACTCCAATACAGAAAAGAATAAATGAGATTATCCTAGTTTTTACTAAAGTTGCTGAAAAATCCTGATAAGAATTTCCTGGGAAAAAATTCTTGCGACTATTCTGAGGATAGAAAGTTAAGTTAAATACTCCTAATGAGAAAAAAGCAATCACAAACCATGTTGCCATTCGTTGTATTAAGCTTAACCTTAGCAAACGAACTTGGCTTTGTTTGTATGTTGATTTTTGTAAAGTCCGAAAAGCCTCCTGCTCAACTTCTTGATGAGTTAAGGCTCCAAAACTAGATTTTTCTAGGAGAGACATAAACATTTCTCCTCTTAAGCGCAACTCTCTTATACTTCTATATTATATTAGATGTAAGTGACTCTGATTCTATCTTAAAATTGATTAACAAATAACGATGATTCCTTTTAAAACTCGCCGTAATTTTCTATTAGCAGGAATGAGTCTATTAGGGACGGTGGCCTGTCAAAATATTAATCAGTCTCAAACCGTTGAAAATGTTGCTTTTTCCCCCGTTGAATCTTTACCTGAACGCATTTTAGGCAATACTGGGGTTTCGGTTCCCATCTTAGGCTTAGGAGGGGCAGGACAAACCCCTTTATCTAAATATGGACAAGAAAAAGAAGCGATCGCCTTAATTGAAGCAGCCCTAAAATTGGGTATCCGTTACTTTGATACCGCAGCTAATTATGGACCGAGTGAAGACTATTTAGGTAAGGTATTACCCGCTTATCGTTCTGATGTTTTCATCGCTACCAAAACCGATCAACGGGACTATGACGGCGCATGGCGCGAGTTAGAACGTTCATTGAAACGACTACAAACAGACTATATTGATGTTTGGCAGTTACATCATGTTTCGTTTGAGGAGGAGTTAGAGCAGATTTTTAGCAAAAATGGGGCAGCTAAAGCCATTGAAGAGGCAAAAGCGCAAAAAATCATCCGTTTTTCCGGTATTACGGGTCATCACGAACCAGATGTGATCGCTAAGGCTTTACAAGGCTATCCCTTTGATATGACGTTGGTTGCTTTGAATGCGGCTGATGTTCATCACCCTCGTCCTTTTAGTAAAACGGTGTTACCTGTAGCCAAACAGAAGAATATCGGTGTTATTGCTATGAAAATCCCTGCTTATGGACGATTATTAAAGCCAGGAGCGTTATCTAGCATGAATCAGGCGATGGGTTATGTTCTCTCTTTAGAAGGGGTTCATAGCTGTATTATCGCGGCTGAATCAGTACAACAGTTACAAGGCAATGTTCAAGTTGCATCTCAGTTTCAACCCCTCAACCCCTCACAACTGTCTGAGATAGAAACGTTAACCGCTAAGGTGTGGGAAGAAAATACCTTCTTCCGTCGTTGGACATAACTTTAAGTTATTAATAGGCTTAAATACTTTTAAAATTTAAAAACGACATTAAATTTTAATTAAGAAAAATGTGATAATAATTCTCAATAGTTGACGAGTTTCCGCCATTATGGTAAGCTTGACAAGACTGATAATCAAGGCGTAGTCTGTCTCATGTTCAAAACGGGGTCTGTAACTAGCAATATCTCGTTCAACCCTTGTCATGAAATCGTCACTTTTTCCTACATTTAGGTTCAATTTTGAGCAGATGTACTAAAAAACCAAGCTAGGTATAATTACTAGGGATTGACAAAGTGGATAAAATATGGTTTCACAACTTGAAAATTTTTTAGTAAAAAAAATATGGTGATTGATATAATTATTATTTGTTCCCTATTCCCCGTTCCCTGTTCCCTTCCCTGACAATTAACTTTAAGGAAAAATGTTGTATGAAAAGCAGTAGAATTGTCCGTTGGGTTTTGCTTGGGTTGTTACTCAGTTTTTCAACTATGTCGGTTGTTTTAGGAGGAAATGACATCAGTGATAGTTGGGGTTATGAGGGAGAAAATAATCCTGATAGATGGGGAGAGATAAGTATTGAATATGAAACTTGTTCAACCGGGTTATTGCAATCGCCTATTCATTTAAACCACTCTAATTTAATTAGAGAAGAGGGAAACATTGAAACCCATTATCAAGACACCCCTTTAGTGATTAATAATAATGGTCATACCATACAAGTTGATTACCAACCGGGAAGTTATGCCATAATTGATGGACAAAACTATGAATTAAAACAGTTTCATTTTCATGCACCTAGTGAACATACTTTAAATGGAAAAAAAAGCGAGATGGAACTCCATTTAGTTCATGAAAATGAGCAAGGGAACCTTGCAGTTATTGGGGTTTTTATTGAGGAAGGACAAGCGAACCCAACTCTAGCTAAAATTTGGGAAAACTTATCAGAAACACAAGGAATACAAGAAGTAAAAGAAAAGAAGATTAACGCTACTAATTTTATAGCCAATAACCCTACTTATTTTCATTATCAAGGCTCATTAACCACACCTCCTTGTAGTGAGAATGTGGTCTGGAATATTATCAAGGAACCTTTAGAAGCATCTTCCCAACAAATTGAGCAATTTATGAACTTATACCCTATGAATGCTAGACCAATTCAAGAACAGAATAATCGGGTAGTGGAATTGCTCTTTAATCAATCAAGTTAATTGTGTAGGGGCTTAATATTATTAAGCCCCTACTGATGCCTCAAATTAGTTTCAAGCAATTGTTAACACTTTATCCTTCAAACCTAACCTATCTTTTAACAACTGAGTGAGAATAGATAAAGCACTGGGTTCTGATAACATTAACGCTTGTATTCCTGTTAGTTTTTTCACTAATTCTACCCCTGAAGAAGTGCTAGTGGCGATCCCGGTTACCAGATCCGGTAAAAAGCCAAACCCCTGACAAACTCCGACGACAGCATAAGGATCAGACGCGCATAAAACCGTGAGACAGATATATTCTTTTAGCTCTTCTAACACCACAGAACCATTGTAAGGTTCCAGGGGAGAAGCACCCGCTTCGATAACAACAACATCAGGATTTTTAGCTGCCATCATGCTCAATAATTGACGCACTAACCCCCTAAATTCTTCGGGAGGTGCAACAGAAGAAGGGAGTCCCACATCCACAAAATCAAAAATGTAATCGGCCCCAGCATCGCCCATGGATAAAACATCACGATAGCGTCCGGCACCGGTTAATTTAGCTGCCACAACTTTTAGTCCTAACTGTTTTAATTGATGGACAATAATACGGCCAGAAGTGGTTTTTCCGGCAGACATAGAGGTACCAATAATCATGATGGTGGGACAATCATAGGGAATATGAGGGGTTTTAGGGACAAAATCTTTCATGGTCACTTTTTGACCATTCCGCATCACATGGCCCTGATATTGAAGGGACGTTATGGGAGGTAATAAATAGGATTTAGAGGTGATTTTGCCAAATAACCCGGCGCAAGTCATGTTATCCATCCGTCCATCTTCTGGGATAGACTGCCATTCTCCCACCGCTTCTAGGGTAGCTCGTCGGATACCAAACGCCCCAATAATGCGATCGCTTTCTAAGAGAGTTCCTAAGCGTCCATTGGTTAATTCGAGTTTAGCGTTGGGGGGGACTGGAGATAACACTTCTCCGACAACATAATCCCCGGTTTCCCATTGGTTTCTAGGCAAAGAAAACACATCAAACGGCTTGACTTGAAGATCAGAAATACGAGTTAAAGAACTGTATAAATAAGGCGGATTAAAAAGATTAGGTTTCATGATTTTTATCCCTCTATTAAGTAGTTGTGGGGAGATGGGGAGACAGGGAGACGGGGAGATGGGGTGACAGGGAGATGGGGAGATGGGGTGTTAAATAAATAAAGGTGGATCAAGGAGCAAACTGGCCAACAAAGCTGATCGCTCCACTAAACTATCTAGATAGATAAACTCCCCAGGAGAATGAGCCGCGTCTCCTACGGCACCTAAACCATCCAATGTGGGTGCAGATAGGTTTGTTGTATTCCCATC
The DNA here is from genome assembly GCA_030065205.1 of Crocosphaera sp. Lineage (GTDB taxonomy): Bacteria > Cyanobacteriota > Cyanobacteriia > Cyanobacteriales > Microcystaceae > Crocosphaera. Next base: position 1,151 of record JASJDN010000045.1, on the reverse strand, counting down.
GGACCCACCCCCTGCGATCGCTTCTGTCAGGGTTAACCCTAACTCTTGTCCCCGTTGATAAGCCCGTTGCCAGAGTTGTTCGCTGTCTGGGGTTTTCTCCATCGGCGGCCGGCCAATTTTCCCCGTAATCATCAGTTGAGTGTCGGGGGTAGTGGGTTTTAGATTGAGGATTTTTTGTTCTATTTTTTGAGCATCTTTTTGATGGACTATTCTCACATCTACCACTGCGGTACTTTCTGGGGCGATCACATTGGAACGAATACCCCCGTCAATAGTCCCAACGTTGACGGTAATACCCTGTTCAGGATCATTGAGAGCAAACAGTTGTTGAATAACGAAAGATAGTTCTAAGATGGCACTGACACCCTTTTCCGGTTCTAAGCCAGCATGAGCAGCTTTACCCACTACTTTCACCGTAAACCGGCCCACCCCTTTACGACGAGTTTTCAATTGTCCTTTTTCTCCTAAAGAGGGTTCCATAACAAACACGCGATCGCATCCTTGCACTAAACGACGAATATAAAGGGTAGATTCTTTACTGCCTATTTCTTCGTCAGAGTTGATTAAAAAGACAGGGGTAACCGTAGGGATTAGATCATGATATAAAAGGCTTTCTAGGGCAAAAATAGTCTGTATTAACCCGGCTTTCATATCGTAGACTCCGGGGCCGTAAAGTTTGCCCTGTCGTTGGACTAAGGGCATAGTTTCTAAAGTTCCCAAAGGCCATACGGTGTCACAATGACCCAGTAGGAGTTGTCTGGGTTGTCCTCTAACGCGCTGTTTTGGCACGGCTAAGAGGTGTCCGCCGGTATTTTGACCTTTCAGATAGCGAACCCGATAATGACGGCTTAAAAGAGCATTTTTGAGCAAGGAGAGGACTTGTTTTTGTGCCGTGGGAACCGTTGAAGGGGACTCTGTTAAGACTAACTGCTTCAAAAGATCCACCATTTCCCCATGACGACTGTGGAGGTAGTCAAGCAGTCGTTGAGATAGTGAGGGGGTTAGGGTGGAGGGGGACATTTTGGGTAGCAGGGGGAGTGGGGGGAGTGTGGGGTGTGGGGAGATGGGGTGACGGGGAGTGGGGGGAGATGGGGTGATGGGGTGATGGGGTGATGGGGTGATGGGGTGATGGGGTGATGGGGTGATGGGGT
>JASJDN010000162.1 GCA_030065205.1 Crocosphaera sp. | reverse complement strand
AGGGTGAAACTGTCATTGTTAGCAACAGGATTATCGTTAATCGGGTTAATGGTTAAATAAACCGTTGCTTTATCGGTTCCCCCTTGGCCATCACTCGCTTCATAAGTAAAGCTATCTGTCCCGTTAAAGTTAGCATTGGGTATATAAGTCAAGGAACCCTCAAAATCACGATTACGGGCAATAGTGCCATTTTTAGGATTAGTGAAATCTTTAACGGTTAAGCGATCCCCATCAACATCAGTATCATTACTTAAAACATTGATTCTCAAAGTTGTGTCTTCATCCAGGGTGAAACTGTCATTGTTAGCAACAGGATTATCGTTAATCGGGTTAATGGTTAAATAAACCGTTGCTTTATCGGTTCCCCCTTTGCCATCACTAACTGTATAGGTAAAGCTATCTTTTCCGTTAAAGTTAGCATTGGGTATATAAGTAAAGGAACCATCAGGATTCAAATAAACCTTGCCATTTTTAGGATTAGGATTAATCAACCACTGTGAAAGGGTTATAACATCCCCATCAGGATCAATATCATTCCTTAAGACATTTCCTGTCAGAGTTGTATCTTCATTGATAGTAAAATAGTCATCTACAGCAACAGGATTATCATTGATGGGTTTAACAGTTAAAGTAACCGTTGCTTTATCGGTTCCCCCTTTTCCATCACTTGCTTGATAGGTAAAGCTATCTTTTCCGTGATAATTAGCATTGGGGGTATAAGTAAAAGAACCATCAGGATTCAACTCAACCTTGCCATTGCTAGGATTAGTTAACTTTTCAGCAGTTAAATCATCCCCATCAAGATCAATATCATTCCTTAAGACATTTTCTGTTAAAATTGTATCTTCATTGATAGTAAAATAGTCATCTTTAGCAAAAGGATCAAAATTAAGATTCGGTTCATTAATCGTTATATAAACTGTTGCGGTGTCGGTTCCCCCTTTGCCATCACTAACTGTATAGGTAAAGCTATCTGTACCAGGAAAATCAGCATCGGGGACATAATAAAACTGACCCTTATCAGCAAAGAGAACGTCACCATATCTGGGAGAAGTCCGTCTGATAACGGTTAAGGGATCATTATTGGGATCAGAATCATTCAGTAAGACATTTCCTGAATACGCTAAAGGTATACCCTTATCGAAGGTGAAACGATCATCTCTGGCGACGGGTGGGCGGTTTAGGTTGATGATTGGCTTCTGAACACCAAAGTTACGATTAGCATAGGTTTGGCCGGGTTCAACGGTGACAGTATGAGTTGTTGGGAAAGAGGTTTGCTTCCAACCTGACTGGGGTTTTAAGGCTACTGTATGAGTCCCAAAATTGGTCAGTAAACTAAAAGCAAAGCTATATTCTCCTGCGGAATTAGTGGTTGTCGTTCGTTCCCCACTGTCATATCGTCCATTACCATTACTATCGAGATAGACAGTCCATCCCGATAAGGGTTGTTCATTTAAGTCCAGTCTTCCGTCTCCATCCGCATCATTCCAAACAGCACCTTTTATGGAAGAAATCTTGGGTAAAATGACATTCTTTTGTACACCAAAGTTACGATTAGAATAGGTTTGACCTGACTCAACAAAAATTTTATGACTTGTAGGAAAAGACGTTTGTTTCCAACCTGACTGGGGTTTTAAGGCTACCGTATGGGTTCCAAAATCGTAGGGATAGGGATAAGGATCTATGATGGGTGTTGTAAGGTCTTCGCTTAACTTGTCTTCTCTGAAGATTAACCCGAAAGCAAAGCTATATTCTCCTGTGGAAGTAGTAATTGCCGTTCGTTCACCACTGTCATATCGTCCATTGCGATTATTATCGAGATAAACCGTCCATCCGGATAAGGGTTTTTCATTGAAATCCCGTCTTCCGTCTCCATCTGTATCATTCCACACAGCACCTTTTATCCAAGAAATACGAGGAAAGGGGTCAATGGGGTCAATGGGCCGAATGATCGGGTCATCAATTAAATTGTCACCATCAATGGGTTGAGGAATCAAAGTTTGTGGAGAAGTAAGTCCCATAATTTTATTCTGATGTGAGTTGTAAATAATTTAAAAGCTAAGTTAGGGAATTTTTCTTATTGTTAATATGCCCAATTTGCTGAAAATGTCATCATTTTCTGTTGATAAAAAACTTGTAATCAACAAAGCGATCGCCTACCTCATAAAAAAATAGGCGATCGCACATTTAGTTATCAAGCTATTAATTTTCTTTCAAAGACAAACCAACTAATCCTAAACAAAGTAAAGCATTAATCCCTAAAAAGATTTGAGAAATTAACCCTTGATTTAATAACCATAAATCGGGGGAGGTAAAGGTTGTAACGGTTAAAAATCCGGCCATTCCGAGGGTTGTACCAATAGCAAACCATTTGCCTTCATTGTTTCCTAATAGCAGTGCCGTCAAACAGAAAGGAATCAACACACTGGCAAAAATAGGGTTGATATCAACACTGCCTTGAATGACATTTCCCCACTCTCCTAAAGGACTACTCACTAACCTGATAGGCCATTGAGGAACATCGAAAATATTGACCAGTTTTAACAAGAAAAAGCCACAACTGCCTAACACCATTCCCAGATGAAAAAGGTCTGTAAAACGAATCGATTTACTAAACCATGCGGTGAAAATATAGGCTACTGCTAACATTAACAGCTTCATCAATAAATCATGATCAAAGTGTAGGGGAAATTGTCCTTTTTTAGCTAATTTTAAGGCTGCTTCTGCGTCTAATTTACCCGAACCATAATAGTTCAATTTATCGTTTTCCACTTCTTGGGCAGACTCTTCTAAAATCTTACGAATTTTATTAGCATCTTTTACACCAGCAGAACGAATTAAAGCAGCAACTCCGGCTACATGGGGAGAGGCCATACTGGTTCCCATAAACCCGGCTATGGTTGCTTGTCCATTACGATTAATAGTTTCTTGAAGAATCTGTTTATCTCTTCCTCCTCCTGGGGCCGAAATATCCACACCTACTCCATAATTAGAATAAAAGGCTTTCTCGTTACTCCCATTCAATGCAGAGACACTAATAACTTTATCATAACGAGAAGGATAGGAGGCCGAACTAAGGCTTGAATTACCGGCTGCTGCGACAATAACCACACCTTTTTGATGAGCATAGTTAATGGCATCTTCCATCATTTTACTGGCACCACCGCCCCCTAAACTCATGTTAATAATATCGGCGTTATGATCAGCAGCAAAACGAATGGCTTCGGCAATATCAGAAATAGTACCATACCCGGCAGCCGATAACACTTTTAAGGGCATAATTTTTGCCTGATAAGCAACCCCTGCAACCCCATATCTATTATTAGTTGATTGGGCAACAGTTCCGGCTACATGAGTGCCGTGGCCATGATCGTCACTCGCATCTTTTTTATCATTAACAAAGTCATATCCTTCGACAAATTCGGTTCTTTGTAAATCAGGTACACGGCTAACTCCGGTATCAATAACGGCGACGGTTACTCCTTTACCTTTAGCTTGTTTCCATGCCGCTTCAATATTAATATTCTGTAGGTTCCATTGTTCATTATATCTCGGATCGTTAACGGCTTCTAAGGTATGATATTGATAGTTGGGTTCAATATACTCTGTTAATGAACTTAGTTCAGATTGTTTGATTTTTTTGAGAAATTCTTTATCTCCTTTTATAATATAAACCCTTTCTTTTTGAGAAAATTGACTATTAAAATGAATAGCTTGATCATATTGCTGATTAAGTTGACTAATTTTATTTTCAACTTCTGTGATAGGAATATCTTGTTTGAAGTTAATAACAATGGAATTAAATTCTCCCTTATTGGCTAATCCCTGAAAGTTATAAACTGCCCAAGAAACTCCGAGGAAAAATAAGGCTAATATGCCGATACGTCTGAGTAAGCATTTCATGTTTTTGTTGACTCATTAATGATGTTAATTGATGTTAATGATTAGAGATAATGGAAGTTAAGATAAGTGATGATTAAATCTAATGTCTTTCTAAGTCATAAATCACTTTTTCCCAATACCATTCTTCTCGATGACCAGGATTTTTTCGTTTTTGTAAATTAATCAATCTTTCTGCTAAGTCTTTATCCCCTTTAACTAGCATAAAAAGACGAGTTTTTAGACCTATATTTACATGATCTTTATTCTGAAAATTATCAAAATTAATTTCTGGAGAATTGTAGCAAACATCTTCTCCTTTTTTGATTAATTCTTCTACTGTTTTTTGAGCATTTTGCGATAACTCTTGTAAATTTTCTTGCGTGTTTTGAACAATAGATGAAGTCGCACCTAAACAAAAATAAAATGTTTTTTGGGTTAGGGTCTCTAGGTCTTGTTTTAAGTTGTCTGAATTCATAGTTACATCCTAAAATTGGATGATAAGAAGAGTTAGTTCCCCTCATCTTATTCCAAGATATGAACTATAATTCAGTTACGTCAATCCCAAAAAATACTGAGACTAATCAAAGAAGATACTGACAGTATTAGTAAATATTCAGATACCAAAATATTACTTTTGATTTAAGATATGTTGTTTGAGTTAATCTGATAACAATTATAGGACTAATATCCTAATGTTAATGCGCCTGGTTTACGGGGATCGGAGGCTCCATAAAATTGACCGTTTTCATATATAATACTTTGGGTACTTCCCATTGCAAAACTACTCTTAACCCTATGACCTTTCTGTTCTAATAATCCAATGGTATCGCCATTAAGTCCTCTTTCAAAGCGAATTTGATCAGGAAACCATTGATGATGAATACGCGTTGCATTGGTCGCTTCTGCAATATTCATTTGATGATCAATCACATTCATAATAATTTGTAACGTGGTCGTAATAATACGACTTCCCCCTGGACTTCCTGTCACTAACCAAGGTTTTTCTTCTTTCATAACAATAGTGGGTGTCATGGAACTTAACATCCGTTTTTCTGGCGCAATACTATTATTTTCTCCCCCAATCAGTTGATAAGCATTGGAAACTCCAGGTTTTGCTGTAAAGTCATCCATCTGGTTGTTTAATAAAATTCCGGTTCCTGGGACGGTTAAACCACTACCATAACTAAAGTTTAAAGTATAAGTATTAGCAACAGCGTTTCCGTAACTATCCATAATGGAATAATGGGTGGTTTCTGTACTTTCATTAGGTTGAAAGACGGGTTGAGAAAGAATCGTTTGACTGGGAATTGTTTTTTCTAAGTTGATTTTTTTGGCTATTTGATTAGCATATTCTTTCGAGATTAAGCGATTAATAGGAACTTGCACAAAATCTGTATCTCCCATAAATTGAAACCTATCTGCATAGGCAAATTTCATGGTTTCAATCATTAAATGAAGGGTGGATGACGTGTTATGTCCTAAAGATTGAATGGGGAAATTTTCTAAGATATTTAACATTTGTACAAGATGAACCCCTCCTGAACTTGGGGGAGGCATAGAATAGACTTTATATCCTCGATAAGTTCCCTCTATTGGTTCTCGAATAATTGGCTTATATTTACTTAAATCTTCTTTGGTGATTAATCCATTATTATCTTCCATATCCTTGACTATTTTATCAGCAATTTCCCCTTGATAAAATGCTTCAATTCCTTGATTTGCAATGAGTTTCAGACTATTGGCTAAGTCTGGCTGTTTGAGAATTTCTCCGATTTGATAAGGAGTACCATCTGCTTTATAAAAAATGGCTAAACTAGCGGGAGATTTTTGTAAGTTTCTTTTAGCAAAGACAAGAGAGTTATATAAATCTTCATCAACAATCATCCCTTTTTCTGCTAGTTCAATGGCTGGTTTTAAGGCTTCTTTGAGGGAAATGGTTCCGTATTTTTCTAAAGCCATTGCTAACCCGGCAACCGTCCCCGGAACGCCCACTGCTTGATAACTAAATTTTATTTTTTGTTGATCAACTTCTCCATTTTCGTCAAGAAACATATCAGGTTTAGCCGCTAAGGGAGCTTTTTCCCGATAGTCAAGGGCAATGGTTTTTTGTTGATCAGCTAGATGTACTAACATAAATCCTCCGCCCCCTAAGTTACCAGCGCGAGGCAATGTAACCGCTAATGTAAAGCCAATGGTTACGGCTGCATCGATGGCATTTCCCCCTTCTTTTAAGACTTGTAAACCGGCTTGAGTTGCTAAATCTTCTTGAGATGCAACCATGCCATTTTTGCTGATAACGGGGTGGAAAATGGCTTGATAATCGTAGATAGGCGCATCTTGAGCCGTTACTTTAATTGGGATAACATGAAGGCAAAAAATGAAGATGAATAGTTTAGCAATTCTGACCATAGTAAATTTGATTGTATGTTATTAAATTTTTATCTAATTAGAAAAAATAGCCGCCTCCAATTCTTGCAAAGCCACTTCTAAATCATCATTAACAATACGCTGATCAAATTCTTCACTAAATTTTAATTCTTCTTTGGCCCGTTCTAAACGCCGTAAAATGGCTGCTTCTTCGTCTGTTTGACGACTTCTTAAACGATGTTCTAATTCTTCAACTGAGGGGGGAAGGATAAAAATTCTCAAAGCATCAGGAAAGCTCTGTTTAATGGCTTTAGCCCCAATGACTTCTATTTCTAGAAGTACCAGTAAACCTTGGTTGATCTTTTCTTCAACCTTGGCACGGGGGGTTCCATAATAATTGCCCGCATATTCTGCCCATTCTAATAATTGATGTTGCTCAATCATGGTTTCAAAGGCAGATTTACTCAGAAAATAGTAAGCTTGACCGTCCACTTCCCCCTCGCGAGGAGAACGAGTGGTGGCAGATACCGATAAATAGAGTTCTGGGTGACGGTTTAATAAGGCACGGACTAACGTGCCTTTTCCTACACCACTCGGGCCAGTTAATACGATGAGCTTTCCTGATGCCATGAGATGCCAAAACTAATTACTATTGACAGTGGCGTTTTCTTTGTTAACGACAAAACGATGAGCTACCGTCTCGGGTTGTATGGCCGATAAAACCACATGACTTGAATCAGTAATAATGACGGCACGAGTCCGACGACCATAAGTTGCGTCAATAAGTTGACCCCGTTCACGGGCATCGGTGATAATACGTTTGATGGGGGCTGATTCTGGGCTAACAATAGCAATGACTCGATTAGCAGAAACAATATTGCCGAACCCAATGTTGATGAGTTGTATACTTTCCATAATGATTAACGGTTAAACCGGGTGAGAAGTAACTAATAGAATACTTTTCTTATGATATCGATTAAAATTGAGACTTACAACGTCTAAGGGAATATTTGTTGATACTTTTCAGTTTCTTTTCAGGTTTTTCTCATAGTTATCATCTAATTAACCTATTGCATAGATAATTATCAATTGGTCTAAATCAGCGATGCTAATTTTTGGGACAATGCGTCTGGACTAAATGTTGCTAGGGTTTGTTGCCTCAACCACTGTCCCTGAGAGCGTTGGTCATTGCCTTGCAGGATTTCATTGCATCCTTGCGCGACTGTTTGGGGGTCACGATGGGGGACTCTCCAACCGAGTTTTCCATCTTGTAAGGGGTCGGCTGAACCGTCAGCATTTCCTGACAATACGGGAACGCCACAGGCCATGGCTTCTAGATAAACGATACCAAATCCTTCTTGGGACGGCATGATATAAGCGTCGGCCAAGCGATAATGGTTAACCAAGTCTTCGGTGGGAACAAAGCCGGCAAAAACCACGCGATCGCTAATGCCTAAGTCTTTAGTTAATTGTTCTAAACGGGGGCGATCATCTCCTCTTCCAATAACGACATATTTAACATTAGGAAACGATTGTAAAATTTTCGGTAAGGCTCTAATTGTAACATCTACCCCCTTATAAATGTCTCCAGACCATAATCTAGCTACCGTCATTAACACTTTTGCGTCTTTCAAATTATACTTTTCTATCAGTTCGATGGGTTTTTCTCCTGGGGTAAATTGCTCACCATCCACAATACAAGGAACAATGTCCACTTTGTTAAGATTAATATCATTTGCTTGACATAAACAGTCCCGACTATAACGGCTAATAGTCCAGATAGCATCGGCATTTTTCAACGCGGTTTGTTGTGCTTTGGGTAAGGGTTTCCAGACTTCTTTTCCATAGGTTAAAACGGTGTAAGGAATGCCTAACGGTTGACAGAAAAATTGAACCAATGGGCCTAAATTTATATGACCACAAAAAACTCTTTTTGGTCGGTTTGTCACTAAATGGGTTAATAAGTTTATGGCCAGGTTGAGTCTTCCTTTCCAGGGGGGAAGGGTTTTCAGGTAATGATAATTAATTAATTCACTGGTTAAGGGGTTATAACAGTCCGGTGCATCTCTTAATAAAAAAATGTCGGTTTTTGGTGCATCAGAAGACTTTTCGATGAGTGATAAATAAGCTTTGAGGACATCTTTAACATAAGCTTGTATTCCCCCTTCTTGGGAAAAGATTTCTAAGAAAACAAAAGTATAATTAGACATTGAATAATATAATTAATTTTTGTCATCTTTAAAGATAACATATTGAGTGTAGGGTGGGTTAGGTGGCCATATTCTTTGAGATTAATTGATTATTTACCTATCCACCGTAACCCACCATGAAAAAAGTTAACGAATTTTTCTAGCTAATTAAAACTCCATAATTCTGCTGATTTTTCATATTTATTAACCAACTTTAAGCAGATTTAATTTCCTTTTGTTTACTTTGATGCTTGCTTTTGTCGACATACTCTCGCAATGCGTCATTAATTAGGGTTAAATAATCTCCTCCTTCTGATTGCTCAACTTGTTCCCCAAACCATTCTAGAAGATCATTGTCAATTAAAATCGTTAGTTTTGTTTGATGACTAGGAATAGGTTGTACTGCACCTCTTTTTCCTTGAGAAAAGTCATAATTATCTTTCATGATGTTTCTTCTAAATAAATTGCTGTTTCTGTTTTGGTTGCTTTTCGAGCAGAGATAATTCTCATCGTTTTATCTCGATAGGTATAGACAACGACTAAAAGTTGTCCTATCGCACTCATTCCTATTGTGACATATCTTTCTTCATCTGGATGTTCATCAAGTGTCGTGATAGCCATTTCATCTAATCGTAATACGGTAACCGCATCTCGAAACCTAACTCGATGTTTTTGCCAGTTACTTTCAGCTTTTTGTTTATCCCATTCAAACTCCATGTTTTTTGTTTCTTGATCTAATTAAAATCTAAATTTAAGAATATCATAAAATTATCAAATACTGAACAATTATGAACTATGTCAATTTTGGGTTTGAGTAATAACTATTATATCTTAGAGCATAGTACGTAGTGCGTAGGGTGGGTTAGGTGGACATATTCTTTGAGATTAATTGATTATTTAACTATCCACCGTAACCCACCATGAAAAAGAGTTTATACAGTTTTCTATTTAATTTAAAGCCCGTAATTCTGCATTGTTCATGAATTAAATTTGATTATAAATTTCATCTTCTTCAGTATAATCTGCAAAAAATTGTTCTGCTGCTAACTGTGACCAATAGTCTTTTTCTTTCTGTTCTTTTGATGATTCTTCTTGTGCAATAAATTGCTCCCAAAGTCTTTCAGGTTCATTATCGTAAACGTCTTTTAATCCTTCTTCTGCTAACAGTTCGTATTCGTTTACTTTTTTTATTGTTATGGTTCCATCGGTTTCTACTGTATAACAATAAAGTTCATCATCTTTGAGATTAAATATTTGTTTAATTTCTTTAAATTTGGCTATTTGCATTTTAATATAGCAATCAGGAATGATATATGAGAACCCATTAGGACATAATAATATTATGTCCCTACCAATAAGCTGCTGTAGGGATTTAACAATGTTAAATCCTCTTTGTCATTTTCTCACAACTGAAACCTGATT
>JASJDN010000044.1 GCA_030065205.1 Crocosphaera sp. | reverse complement strand
GCAAACGTGATGTGCCTGGGAACTTGAACGAATATGCTTTTCAGTTAAGTCTATTCAATCAAGAAAATAACCATCCCAACAGGGATTCGTTATGAATCTCCTCGGCTTTAGCCAGGAGAGCGTCAATGTAGCGTCAACTCAACTAATCAACTTTCATCGAGATCCAGCCGATCAATTAATTGTTGCCACATCTCAAGTTTATAATTGTTCTTTATTGACAGCAGATAAGAAAATTTTAGCTTATCCTCATGTTCAAACTTTAATCTAATTCGAGCAACATAGGTGAGGTGGGCAATGCCCACCCTACAAATTACTCCCAAATTTGACAACTTAAATCACCCGCTTTTTGTGAGAAACGGATATTTTCACCATAATCAACCGGACAATCAATTACCGCCGGAACCCCTTGTTCTAAAGCGGTTTTCAACGTCGGAACTAAATCATCAGCCGACTCTACCCGATACCCTTTTAACCCCATACTTTCCGCAAATTTGACAAAATCTGGATTAGTAAACTTAATGAAAGAAGACTGACCAAATTGATTAATTTGCTTCCATTCAATTAAACCATAACCATTGTCATTGAAAATGAGGGTAACAAACGGTGTACCGGCCCGTAAAGCCGTTTCCAACTCCTGACAGTTCATCATAAAACCGCCGTCTCCCGTCACTGCAACCACCTTCTTATCCGGGGCTACTAACTTAGCTGCGATCGCCCCAGGAATCGCAATCCCCATAGCAGCAAACCCATTAGAAATGAGACAAGTATTAGGGGTATCGCAATGATAATGACGGGCCATCCACATTTTATGGGCCCCCACATCAGAGATCACGATATCTTCAGGCCCCATCACCTGACGGAGATCGTAGATAATTTTTTGCGGTTTAACGGGAAACCCTTCATCATGGGCATAATTTTCATACTCTGTGACTAACTTCGTGCGGACACCAGCAGCAACAGACGTTGATTTTCCTTGGCGATCGGCCCGTTTTAAAATATCCATTAAGGAGTCAGAAATATCTCCCACCACTTCCACTAAGGGAATATAACTGCTATCAATTTCTGCTGGAGTCATACCAATATGGATAATGGGTGTGGTTCCTTCGGGGTTCCATTTTTTGGGGGAATATTCGATTAAATCATACCCCACAGCAATGACGAGATCGCTTTCTTCAAAGGCGCAGGTAATGACATCTCGCTGTTGGAGTCCTACGGTCCATAAGGATAGAGGATGGGTAAACGGGACAGCCCCTTTGCCCATGAAAGTGTTAGCCACAGGAATATTTAAGAGAGTAGCAAACTCTGTTAACGCTTCACTAGCGTGGGCCCGAATGGTGCCATTTCCCACTAAGATTAAAGGGTTTTTGGCTTTAGAAATGGCCATGGCCGCTGCGTTTAAACTACGATAAGAAGCGTAGGTTTTTTCCTGATCGTCCCGTTTTAAGGGTTGACCATCCACAGACATGGCTGCGATATTTTCGGGAAGATCGATATGAACCGCCCCAGGTTTCTCGCTTTGTGCTAATTTAAAGGCTTTACGGGTGACTTCTGGGGTAATACTAGGTCGGACAATTTGTTTGTTCCATTTAGTCACTGGGGCAAACATCGCCACCAAGTCCAGGTATTGATGGGACTCGATGTGCATTCTGTCGGTTCCCACCTGTCCCGTAATGGCCACCAAAGGCGCACCATCTAGGTTCGCATCGGCTACCCCTGTCATCAAATTAGTTGCCCCTGGTCCGAGGGTAGATAAACAGACTCCAGCTTTGCCTGTAAGTCGTCCATAGACATCAGCCATAAAGGCCGCCCCTTGTTCATGACGGGTGGTGATAAATTGAATAGAAGAGTCTTTGAGTGCCTCAAGGATATGTAAGTTTTCTTCCCCTGGCAGCCCAAAAATATACTCTACCCCTTCATTTTCGAGGCATCTTACTAATAATTCGGCTGTGTTCATTTCCCCCATGTGAGTTTTCCCTTATACTGATTAGTCAATAGTGACTCCCGAAATCTTGGTGCCTAAACCTTTTCGGGAGTTGAGGATGGATTATCAAATTTCTCTTATGTCTAATCTAACGAAAGAGCCTTGACAAAAACCACTGTTTATGATGGATTCCTCACTTAATCCACACAGTTTTAACATTAAGAAATTCTTGCATCCCTTCAATGCTTAATTCCCGTCCATAACCCGATCGCTTGATTCCCCCGAAAGGTAGGCGGGGATCGGATTTGACCATCCCATTAATGAAGACACATCCCGCTTCAATGTCTTCGATCAGTTGTTCTTGTTCGGTGGGATCATTGGTCCAACCACTGGCCCCTAATCCAAAGATGGTATCGTTGGCTATTTCAATGGCTTCGTCGATATCTTTAACTCGGAAGAGTAAAGCCACCGGACCAAAGAATTCATCGTAATAACCAGGGGAATCCACGGGAATATCGGTTAAAATGGTAGGCGGATAAAAATAACCGGGGCGATCGCTGATCACCTGACCCCCCAATACTATTGTGCCTCCTTTTGTCACGGTTTCTTGAACTTGTTGATCCAGTTCTAATAACATGGAGGCATTGGCTAAGGGGCCAATGTCTGTCTCTTCGTTCATGGGATCACCCACTTTGAGGGCTTTAAATTTTTCCACGAGTAATGCCTGAAATTGATCGGCAATGGACTCAGCTAGGATAAAACGTTTGGCTGCGATACAAGACTGGCCATTGTTCAACATCCTAGCGGTTACTGCAGTGGTGGCTGCTGCTTCAATATCGGCACTGTCTAAAACGATGAAGGGATCACTTCCCCCCAATTCTAAAACGGTTTTTTTAATCTGTTTACCAGCAGCAGCAGCTAAACTGGCCCCGGCGGGTTCACTTCCGGTTAAGGTAGCTGCTTTGACTCTGGGATCGTTAATAATTGATTCAACCTGAGACGCGCCGATGAGAAGGGTTTGAAAACAACCGGCGGGAAAGCCAGCTTCTTCGAGAATGGCTTCGACGGCTAAGGCGCATTGAGGTACATTAGAGGCGTGTTTCAGGATGCCCACGTTACCGGCCATTAATGCGGGGGCTGCAAAGCGAAACACTTGCCACAGGGGAAAATTCCAGGGCATCACGGCTAAAATGATCCCTAGGGGTTGATAACGGACGAAGCTTCGACTGGCATCGGTTTCGGCGGGGACATCTTTGAGAAAGTTGGCGGCGTTATCGGCATAGTAACGACAAACGAGGGCGCATTTTTTCGCTTCGGCGATCGCACTTTTGATGGGTTTTCCCATTTCTAGGGTCATGATTTCCCCTAGTTTACGTTGATCTCTTTCTAAGATGTCGGCAGCTGCGTTTAACCATTGACTCTTTTGTTCGAGGGAAATTTTACGGTACTGTTTAAAGGTGGCTTCCCCTAGAGCGAGTTTAACCTCGATGTCTTCTGCACTTAACGGTTCAAAAATTTTAATCGTTTCTCCCGTTGCTGGGTTGACTGTAGCGATACCCATTTTGTCCTCCTAAATTCCCTTTGGTGTGTACAATTTTAGTGATTCCTTCTTAGTGTGCTATTACTACACTCAGGTAATGGATGTTTTTTGGGAATTTTTAATATCTATTTCTAGATTGACGTTTTATGAAGGACATAAACCAAAAAATTAATATTTCTCTATATAAGTTTGCTTGTTGCAACAAACTATCTTAGTTATATAGTATTTACGTATTTATTTGTCATCATTATTTAGATCATTAATCCTGATGAATGTTGTCATAAAATGTCATTAAATTAGGAACGAGTAAAGCTATTTTCTTCTGCTGTTCCTTGGACTTCAATGAGGTCTAACTTTTCTGTCATAACCACATTACAATCAACATCTGCTTTAAAATCTTCAGGATAGTTTATAGTTTAAATCTAAAAATGCCTTTCCTTCAATAAGTCCTACTGATATCGCTGCTATTCAATTTTATGGTGGGCAATCATTTCACTAGATTAAACATAGAAACCTCAATCAAAGTATTGCCCACCCTACCAAACTAGATGAGCATAGTAATAATGTTCAAGACGATGATTTTTATGTTCAAGTTAAGTATCGTCCTTAAGGTTAAACTGCCCAACTGGGGTATAATTACTTGCTAGATTCCAAAAACTGAATAATGAACAAAAAACTGAAGCATTAAAAAAATATGTCTGAAGCAGAAGAGCCTAGAATAACAACTGATGCAACTTCAAAGGAAAGAGAGCTTTCTTTGAAGGAGAAAGAGCTTTCTTTGAAGGAACAAGAACTTAAAGCTAAGATCGAGTATGATCGTAGAGGGTTATGGTTTACTTCACCTATACTCCTCGGAGTTATAACTGCAATTTCTGGTTTGATTGGTACAGGAATTGGCGTAATCCTTCAAGGTTATTCAAACCTTAATTTAGAAAGAAAAAAGTTTGAATTTAGTCAAATTCAGAAGGCTCTTGAAACAACAGATACAAAAGAAGCTGCCAAAAGATTACTATTCTTAGTTGATATTGGTGTTATCCAAAGTTTGGATAGTCAAAGAATAAGAGAAATTGCCAAAAAAGAACCGCAAAATATACCTACCTCCACTGTATCTAGTCTAACCCCTGAAGCAACAGGATGTAATATAACTGAAACGGTTCGCGGTCTAGATCGCCAGATATTATTCATAATGCAAAGAGAAAATCCTAATTCTCTTGTCAGTTTCCTTGACGTAAATGCGGAGTTAAATGAGAATTCCAGCAGTTTTCCTCTTCTTCAACCATCCGCCAAGAAAGCTCTCAAACAAGCAATTGGAAAACGCGGTAAAAAATTAATAATTAATGCAGCTTATCGATCAATTACTACGCAGCTTCTACTATACAATTACGCTCAACAGAAACAGTGTGGTATACGAGTTGCTGCTCCCCCTGGCCAAAGTAATCATCAGAGTGGTTTAGCAATCGATATTAACGATTATGAAGGCTGGCGACCTTATTTAGAGGCTGAAGGTTGGAGGTGGATAGGAGCCTTTGATCCAGTTCATTTTGATTTTGTTGGAGAGGGAAGTTCTGATATTACTAAACTTCCCATTAAAGCTTTTCAACAACTCTGGAATCTCAATAATCCAGAGGATAAACTTCCAGAAAATGGTGTGTATGATGCTGAAACTGAGAAACGCTTAAATCAAGCTCCACCCGATGGTTTTCCTAAAGGAGAGAAATGCTCTATCAAATGTGGTTTTTAATTTATCGTTATCTAACCCACCCTACAGTTATGTTATTTTGATAAGTCTAACTAATGTTTTCAATGTATTTCGATTAATTATTAAAAATTTTTGTCAACTTTACAGTTCGCAATGTGTAAGAATCTTTCTCAATAGTTGACGAATTGACGGGCTTTGAGGTATATTTGTAACGATAAAAATCTACAGTACGTATATCAACTTAAAGATTTAAGCCTGATAAATACCAATACTTCGTCACCGCATTCAAAATATGATGACATTTTAGACAGTTTAACCCTATTTTATGGCTCGGTTTTGAGCGTATGTACTACCCAGTGTAAACTTTGTAAAGTGCTGCTCTTGACAAAAGTAATAGTATATGGGTTAACGAGTTGATAGTATTCAGTGGATTTTTAATAGATGCGATCGCAATATAGTTAGATAAATCAGGCTATAGTAGTGCTTTATCCCCCTCGCAATGACGAGTGAAGTCTCTCATAACTTTTGAAACTTGGTATTAAACCCCGAACTCCGAACTCCTAACTCAAACCTAACACCTTATTTTGCAAAGAAACTAATTCTTTTATCCCAATTTCTGCTAAATCCAAGATGTTATTAAGTTGGGAACGGGTAAAGCTATTTTCTTCTGCTGTTCCTTGGACTTCAATGAGGTCTAAATTTGCTGTCATAACCACATTACAATCAACATCTGCTTTAAAATCTTCAGGATAATTTAAATCTAAAAAAGCCTCTCCTTCGATCAATCCTACTGATATCGCTGCAACAGGAAACTGTAAAGGAGAGGTGGTTAACTCTGCTGTTTTCAGTAATTTATTAATAGCTAACCCCAATGCAACGTATCCCCCTGTAATAGAAGTTGTACGAGTTCCTCCATCAGCTTGTAAGACATCACAATCAATCGTTATGGTTCTTTCTCCTAACTGTTTTAAATCGATACACGCTCGCAAACTTCGACCAATCAATCTTTGTATTTCTTGAGTTCTTCCTGATAGCTTTAATAATTCTCGGCGTTGACGTTCTTGAGTTGAACCGGGTAACATTCTATATTCTGCGGTTAACCATCCTTGGCCACTTCCGAAGAGAAAACGAGGAACATTTTCTTCAATACTTGCCGTACACAGCACTTTTGTATCCCCAAACGTTACCAAAACAGAACCCGCAGAAAAACGAGTAAAATTGAGTTCAAAATTAACAGGACGAAGTTGGTTCGGTTGACGGCCATCTGGACGTTGCCAAGACATAATTTATGCTTAAAATTTATTTTTTGCTTTTGTATATTATCATAAAATTTAAGAATGTAAAATCAAGAAAGCTAAACTTCCTATTCCTGATGCTAAAAATAAGGCGGTTTTATAAGGTATTTTAGTTTGATTAAGACTCAGTAACAGCAAGAAATAAACATCCATAAACACCCGTGAATAGTCGAGATAATATCCCAAAATTGTGATGCTACTAAAAGCAAACATTACACTATAAAAACTATTACCGATCTGCATTAATAAGTTTACTTTACGCTGTTTAAGATAAAGAATTACAATGGCTACAAAACTCAACAATAAAACGATGAACATATAGGCTTCAAAAAGATTTCTTCCAGTGATGCCTCCTGTTAGGATATTAATAAATTTATGCAAAATACCCATAAAAGGGAAACCAAAATTATCTTTAACTCTAACTTTTCCTGGTAAATCCAAAAAGCTAATATAAATCGTCCATAAAATAGGTGGAATTAATCCGTATAATAAACATTGAATTTGTTTAAATCTTCGTTGTATTAAACTGGTCAAGAATAAAGCAACCCAAACAATTAATAACGTTTCTCTTGTTAAACAACCTAAGCTAATAAATAATGCTGTTAACTTATATTTTTCGTAACGATAACAATAAAAAGAAGCAATTAAAAAAACACTACTAAATAAATCAGCCGTTCCTAAAGATAAGACCATCCAAACTCCAGGAATACAGAGGGTAAATAAAGACTGAAATTTTGAAACAGTATCATCTTTAAAATATGAATTAGTAAGAGCAACAATTATGATAATAGAGATAGCATTGATGGCTACCATAATATAAGGAATCAGATTATGATTTCCAAAACCTAAAAGATAACTAACCAAAGGATATAAAATACGACGATATCGATAAATAGGATGATCTAAACTATTAATTGTTTCGGGATTTTGTAAAAAAGGATCGAGAGCTAAACTTAAAAATTGTTGCCCATCATAACCAATTTCTCCTTGATAAATAAAAGTGTTTTCAGGATTGAGAAAAGGAGATAACGGTAAAAGAGAACCAATACGAAAAAAACCAGTTATATTACTGTCAAATTTAATAAAATAGAAATATAAAACAATAAACAAAACAATAATAGAAGCAATAAAAATATTAACAATACTAGGAGTTAATTGGATTTTATTTGAATTAAACATTAAAAATAATAGAGTGGATAATCAAAAACAATAGTCAAGCTTGAATTGCTATCAAGAATCATTGCTCATTGACCCCATTAAAGCTTAATTGTTCCCTCATCTGACAGCAGTTTCCAATAAAGTGTATCAAAATTTTAGTTGAGTAAGTGTGGGGAGTATTTGCATTTTAATATTTAATCTATGTAAATAAAAACTGTTAGGGAGGTGCCTCAAGCATAGTTCAATAAACTCAGTACAAGTCTTGCTTAGAATGCAGAAGAGGACAATGTTACTCTTATTGTTTAAAAATAAAACTGTTATTCTTGCCAAGATAGTTTAAAATGGCAAACGATATCATTTAAAAAGGAGATATAGCCTTGCCACACACCATTGTTACTGAAACTTGCGAAGGCGTTGCCGACTGCGTCGATGCTTGTCCTGTTGCCTGTATTCATGAAGGTCCCGGAAAAAACATGAAAGGAACCGACTGGTATTGGATTGGTGCGAACCGTTAGTCTGAAATGGGAATTTATGCCCAGGGATAGACTGCTAATTGTTAATGATTAACAATTAGACAACTTAAAATTCGTGTTGGTGAGGTAACAAAGGCCAAGTCCAACCCCCTAGATGCAAGGGTGAAAGCGCATCCCCACTAAGTAAAGGTGGTAACTTTAATTAGTGAAGCGGGATGTTAAAAGGTGGTAACTCAAAACCTGATTGAGAATCCCATCGAAGCAACTAACTATGAGTAGGAGACCAACTTCCGTCAGAATCGTCGTCATACCAGACCAGCCAAAACAGGTTGATAGGCTGGGAACAAAAGTTCACAGGGTAAAGGTTAGGTATTCGATTTTACCTAACAGAAGTAGTAGGAATCGATCCTCTTACTATGGCATCCAAAACAAAACCCTCGGCGAATAGGAAGACTCTAAAGTTAGGAAACAACGAATTTTAGGAACGGGATAACTCTTTTAAGGCTCTCTTTCCTAGGTCGATAGGTTGAGTAGTAACCAGCGCAAGCCTTATCAGAGAAGGAATGAGTCAAAAGCGAATGCCTGGAGTAATGCCCAGGATATGCCAACGGACTCACGATGAGATGAAAGGTAAAGACTAGAGTAAAAGTGTAATGTTATGAACACGGAATCCAAACCGATGTATGAATGGAACAGCATTCCCTGGCGCAAGCTAGAGAAAATGGTGTTTAAGCTTCAAAAAAGAATTTACCAAGCTTCTGAACGTGGAAACGTTAAAGTAGTTCGCAGACTCCAGAAACTTCTGATTAACTCTTGGTCAGCCAGAGTAATTGCGGTCAGAAAAGTGACACAGGATAACCAAGGTAAAAAAACAGCAGGGATAGATGGGAGAAAATCCCTCAATCCTAAACAAAGAATGGCATTGGTAAACACACTAAAATTGGGAAACAAATCAAAACCCACCCGTAGGATATGGATACCAAAACCAAATAAGGCTGAAAAAAGACCATTAGGGATTCCGACAATCACAGAAAGGGCAAAACAAACCCTGGTAAAAATGGCATTAGAACCAGAATGGGAAGCCAAATTTGAGGAAAACTCATACGGATTCCGTCCAGGAAGGTCTTGTCATGACGCAATTACAGCAATACACAAATCGCTATGTCAAAAATCTAAGTACATACTAGATGCAGATATAACCAAGTGTTTTGACAAAATTGACCATAACAAACTATTAGGAAAACTTAACACATACCCAAAAATAAGAAGGCAAATAAAAGCCTGGCTTAGAAGTGGGGTAATAGATAACGGGGAGCTTTTCCCAACACAGGAAGGAACACCCCAAGGTGGAACCATAAGCCCTCTACTAGCCAACGTTGCCCTACACGGGATGGAGAATTTCATTAAAAAAGAATTTCCAAGAATTCAAGGCAGAAGAGAAGGGGAAAGATGGGAAAGACCAACACCAAATCTAATCCGATACGCCGACGATTTTGTTATACTACACAAAGATATCAAGGTAATTAAGGAATGTAAGAACCTAATAGAAATCTGGCTAAAAGATATAGGTCTAGAACTTAAATCAGAGAAAACGAGAATCAGCAACAGTCTCTACGAATATAATGGAAACGTGGGATTTGATTTCCTAGGGTTTCACATCCAACATTACACAGTAGGGAAATACAAGTCGGGATTTGACTCTAAGAAAAGACCGCTTGGATTTAAGTTAAAAATTACTCCCTCTAAAAGTAGCATTAAAACACACCTTAAAAATATTGGCGAAGTCATTGATAAGCACAAAGCATCAACCAGCGAAAAACTCATTAATACTTTGAATCCAATCATCAAAGGATGGGCAAACTACTATAAGGGAGTTATAAGCTCTGAAATATTCAAGCTATTAGACCACCAAACATATCAAAAAATCAGAAGATGGGCAAATCGAAGACATCCAAAAAAAGGTAAAAAATGGATAAAAAGTAAATACTGGAAATCCATAGAAAACCAAAATTGGGTCTTTGCAGAAACCAAAGAAGGACAAGTCACATATACATTAAAAAAGCACTCAGATGTAAAAATAATCCGACACATCAAAGTGAAGGGAAAAAAATCCCCATACGATGGTGACTTTGCCTACTGGAGTAAGAGGTTAAGAAATTACCCCCTAACCTCAAAAAGAATAAGTACACTTCTAAAAAAACAGAAGGGTAAATGTAATTTATGTAATCTAACTTTCACTAGCCAAGACATAATGGAAATCGACCATATAAAACCTAAAAGTCAAGGCGGAAAAGAAAATTACACAAATTTGCAACTACTACATAAATATTGCCACGATATCAAATCACAACAGGACTTTAAAAACTGGTGGGAACAGAAGTATTCATGACAAGAATCATCTTATCGGGGAGCGCAGTGATTAGAAATAATCATGCTGCGTTCTGTAGTCGAGTTAGGAAGGTGACTTTCTAGCTTAGATAACATTTTGCTACTTGTATTGATTGTGGAATTTGTTTACAAGTGTGTCCCGTAGAAGGAGCAATTTTACCAGAAGAAAGACCCGATTTACAAAAAACGCCATCTTAAGTTAATTCAAAAGTCAATGGAAAATATCTTAGAAGTCAAAGACGTTTATGCCGGATATGTGAAAGATTTAAACATCTTACAAGGCATTAACTTTCGGATTGCTTTAGGAGAATTAGTCGCTATTATCGGTCCCAATGGTGCCGGAAAATCCACCTTAGTTAAAACTATTTTTGGCCTACTAAAAGTTAATCAAGGTCAAATTATTTTTAAAGACAAAAAGATCACCGGTTTAAAATCCGATCAAATTGTCAAATTAGGGATGTGTTATGTTCCGCAAATCCAAAATGTGTTTGCCACCCTCACCATAGAAGAAAATCTAGAAATGGGGGCGTTTATCACTCATGGTTCATTAAAACAGCAAAAAGATAAAATATACACCATGTTTCCTCGGTTGGCTGAACGTCGCCGCCAAAAAGCAGGAACCCTGTCCGGCGGAGAAAGACAAATGTTAGCCATGGGACGGGCCTTAATGTTAGACCCCGATGTATTATTACTAGATGAACCCTCAGCCGCCTTGTCCCCCATTTTAGTCAATAGCGTTTTTGAACAGATCAAAGCCATTAATGGCACTGGAAAAGCCATCGTTTTAGTGGAACAAAACGCCAAAAAAGCCTTGATGATGGCTGATCGTGCTTACGTTCTCGAAAGTGGCCGCGATCGCTTTGAGGGAACCGGCGAACACTTACTCAACGATCCCAAGGTAGCACAACTTTATTTAGGAGCTGCCTATCAAGAGGGAGAATCTTAACAGAAAGTTCGCACCTGTGACTACAATTTTAAAAATACAAGGTAAGCTAGATAAGGGAAGGATTGACAACAGTTCCACCCAAGGTTAGAAGCAAGTTTTTTTCTTAAGTTTAAGAAGAGAAAGACTGTAAATTCTGGCTTAGCGATTCTAGCAAAGTGATATAACTCCATGTTGCGAATCATCACCCAGTCAGCTGAGATAAATGCAGAATTGCAAAGAATCCGCGATCGCCCTTATCGAGACGAGATTCAAGCAAAAGAAGTTGCTGTGGGAGAAATTCTCGACAGAATCAAACACCAAGGAGATCAAGGACTCTTTGAACCCTTCGATACCCTTACCACCCCCACCAACCTCAAGGTAAGCGGTTCTGACTTAGACGCAGCCTATCAGCAGGTTTCCAAAGAATTACTCGATGCCATCCAAACCGTTAGTCAAAAACTAGAAAGCTTCTATCAACAACAATTGCCCAAACCTTGGGTAAAATTTGAGGAAGACGACGTAGTGGTGGGTAAACGCTATACCCCCGTTAAACGGGCTGGGATTTATGTAACTTGGGATCAAGGGTCCCCCATCAGTCGCATACTGATGCAAACCTTACCCGCCAAAATTGCCAAAGTCCCAGAAATTATTCTCGTTAGTCCCCCCGATGAAACCGGCAAAATTCCTCCTGATATTTTAGTGGCAGCACAAATGACAGGGGTTAACCAAATTTACCGCTTAGGAGGGGCAAAAGCCATTGCCGCTTTGGCCTACGGAACCGAAACCATTCCCAAAGTAGACGTGATTACAGGAAGTGGGGGGTTGGACGTTATTTTAGCGAAACGGATGGTTTATGGTACCGTCACCACCGATATCCCCGTCGATGCCTCAGAATTGTTGATTATTGCCGATAAAACCGCCAACCCATCTTACATTGCTGCTGACTTATTAGCCCAAGTAGAACAAGATCCCAGTAGTGCCGTAATTATCTTAACCACAGATTTAACCGTTGCCCAAAACATTCAAACCAAAGTACAAGAAAAATTACAAGATAACGCTCATGGTATTTTATCCGAAAAAGCCATCGCTCATTATGGGTTAATTGTGGTGGTAGAGTCCCTCGAACAAGGGGTAAAGATCACCAATCAATTCGGCCCCCATACGGTTATCTTAAGCCTAAGTGATCCTTGGGAGGTGGTGGAAAAACTTCGCGCTGTTGGCAGCCTTTTAATTGGAAATAGAACCCCTAAAGCCATTGCAGACTATTTAGGCCATGGAGGGGTGATCTTGCCCCCCTCTGGATTAATTCGTTATGCTTCTTCGGTGGGAGTAGAAACCTTCTTAAAACCTACCCATCTGATCGAATATTCTCCTGCGGCCTTGAAAAAATTAGCCAATGCTTTAGAAATTTTAGCCTTAGCAGAAGGGTTACCCGCAAGTGCCAATGCCATTAATTTACGATTGCTTGAGGGAGAAGATTAACTTCATAGTCGGGATTCGATACAATTAAGAGACCTTGTTATCCTTGATACTAATTAAGCCCTCTTCAGGGCTGAAAAAAAGTGTCTATGAGTCAAAATCCTCCTAAAGCTGAGCATCGTCCAACTCATTTTGCTTGTTTACCCTATGGGGTGGGTCATGAGCAAGAAGGGGTCTGTCTAGAGGTACAATTAGGGCCTTATCGTATTTTGCTTGATTGTGGTTTAAAAGACCTGACCCCTTTAGTTAATCAAACCCAAGTACCTGTGGATGCCGTCGTCTGTAGTCATGCCCATAGTGAACATGCCAGAGGACTCAAAGCACTTCATAAAGCCTTTCCCAACTTACCCATATACGCCAGTCAAGTCACCAAACAACTCCTCCCCCTTAACTGGCCACAAAAAAATCTCCCCAAAACGGCTAACTTTTGTCAGGGGTTGTCTTGGGAACAACCGTTTGAATTATTTGATGATTTGACAGTGCAATTGTTTCGGGCTGGTCATTTACCGGGGGCCGCGTCTATTCTTTTGACTTATCGGACGGTGGAACGAACCTATAAATTGCTGTACACGGGGGATTTTTACTTATCCAATCTTCAATTAGTCGAAGGGCTATCCATCGAAGCGTTACGAGGTTTATCCCCCGATATTTTAATTATTGAAGGCACTTATGGGACTATTCGGCATCCCCATCGTCGTCAACAGGAAAAACAACTGATGCAGCGCATTCATGAGTGTTTAACCCACGGGTATAGTGTGGTGTTGCCAGTGCCAACGTTGGGGTTAGGCCAAGAAATTTTAAAATTATTGCGATCGCATCATCAGTTTACGGGACGAGATTTAGATATTTGGGTGGATGGAGATGTGGCCAACGCTTGCGATCGCTATTTAGACTTACTCCCAGAATTTCCCTTATCGGTACAAAATTTTGCTAAACATCAACCGTTATTTTGGGATGAACGGGTATGTCCCCGTTTACGTCGTTTAACCCCCCAACAACGGGGAAAAATTGGACAAACCCCCTGCATTGTTTTAACGGATAATCTCACCACCCTTTACGATGAAGGGTATTTGTTGTCTGGGTTGTGGGTGATGTTATTCCCTGCGTCTCCCCACGAAGGACAAACCCTAGAATCCCCTGAAATTGTCAATTTGATGGAACGGATATCGGTCCATAGCGAGTCCTACGTTTTAGCCGAACATAGCGATGGCCGTAACACCACTCAATTAATCCATAATTTACGACCCCAACATATTATTTTTGTTCATGGTTCCCCCATTAATTTAACGGATTTAACTAACTTAGAAGAGTTACAAAATCGTTATCAACTTCATCTTCCTTCCTCCGGAAAGTTGGTAGAACTGCCCATCGGGGAGAAGTTTATTCAACCGGCCGCCCCGTCTCCTGGGGTTTATGAGGGAGAATTAAACGATTTTGAGAAAAATATTACCATTACGTTTCCTCATACCATTATTAATGACCCTCACTGGCGTTATTTTGCTGATACGGGACTGGTCGAAGCCCGTTGGCAAGGGGATGAATTAGTCTTACGCGGCATTTCTCAACGGGAACTCCTCAACCAAAGTAATACGGATAAGGTGTTTAATGATTTAGATTGTTGTTTAACCTGTTGTCATTATCGGGGTCAACGCTGTTGGAATTCTCAGTCCCCTCTTTATGGGTTTAAAGTAACACCAGAGGGGTATTGTCCGGTTTTTGAACCTCTACCGAAACAAGAGGATGAGTAATCACCGTGTTTATGATAGGATGTTCTGTGATCCATAATATAAAAGAGTTGGGAAGGTAGATAACCATATGGAAACAGTATTCCTTTTAGCAAAATTACCCGAAGCTTATCAAATTTTCGATCCTCTGGTCGACGTATTACCAGTTATCCCTTTATTTTTCTTGGCTTTAGCCTTCGTTTGGCAAGCTGCTGTCGGCTTTAAGTAAACTAACACTGACAAAAACTATTAAAAATGGTTTCAACAGTCAAGTTTACTGGCTATTTTGAAAGGCATCTGTTACAGATGCCTTTTGTCATGCCTAATGAACTACGATTATCCGCTTCGCTGAGATAATCGTTTCTGACGCTTTTTCGGACATCGAGTCCTCGAATTGTCGTGCTTTCCTTCCCCACTCTCAGCTTACGGAGTGGGGACTGACGCACTATCGTTCAAAAATAACGAAACCCGCAGCCGGTATCTCAATCAAAACCGCTTTGCCATTCCGTTTGGCCACTGTCACCTTTTGACCAATCTGACTAGCATCCGTTGAATACAAACAGGTTAACTCATCCCCTGATGAATGTAACCGATTATCAATGGTTATCCAAACGGTCTTCGGGTGATTATAATCCGTATTCATGGCCAAGAGGATTTCTTGATCGTTAAACAGTCTTGACCAAGCAACAACGTAGCGCATTTGTCCGCCGACCATCTCAGGAATGTAGAAATTCAGGCCATCATTGGAGGCAGAAAGGGGGCGCAAATATTGACGACCCCGACGCAACACCATCTTCTCTTGACGAATCTTGAGAATTTTGGCCAGTTCTTGGTAAACCCGATGGCTTTCATCGAAGAAATGGTGTCCTTGGGAACGAAATGCTCCAAATGCACCACCAAACATGGCTTCTCGAATATAGCGATCGTTGCCACCTTCCCCATCAAACCCTTGTTCGCTGCCGTAATAAATGCAAGGAATACCCAACGTTAGCGCATTCAAGGCTAAAACATTGACTACGACTTTTGAGGCGTTGGCATCGGCACAGAAACGAGCTTTACGAGAACCTTTGCGAACCTGATCGTGATCATCAAAGGAGGTGACCACTTTATCGCGGAACCAGATATGAGAGTCTTTATGGATTAATTCAGAATTGCGGAATAAACCAAAATAATCCTGGGGATTACGATATCCTTTGACTAAATACTCCAGTTTATCAGGAATATCATTAATGCCTAACGCAGCAGTGAGTCCCGTTTCCTCTAGGGTTTTGTAAGCTTGTTTACGTCCTCCCGTAATTTCTCCTAACAAGAAGAAGTTGTCTTTACCGATACTTTGGGTAAATTCTCGAATCACTGAAACAAAGTATCGAGTCGCCCCTTTATCCATGTGTTTGACGGTATCAATGCGGAACCCATCAATGTCCGCATAAGCAATCCAATATTTAAACGCTTCACAGAGATAACGTAGCGCATCAGATACTCTGTAGTTATCCATTGAGCCATCCCCATGATCAATATCTTTGAGATCATAGAAATCTCCTTGTCGGTATTCGGGGTCATCATCCCAATGGTTGTCTCTGATCCGTCCTTTTTGGGTAAAATGAGCAGGATCTTGCAGTTCTAGGGGTAACACTGCACTATTTTCATTGGGAGGGTTATTCGGATTGGGTTTGACAAAGGGAATAGTGGGATGGCCGTTTTGATCATTCCAACCTTTAACCGGATGACGTTGGCCGTTCCAAGAAGGTTGAGAGGAGTGGTAAGAGAAGACATCCCCGGTATGATTTAAGATGATGTCTAAGATGACATAAATCCCTTTATCATGGGCGGTTTTGACCACCTCTTTTAAGTCTTCTTTGCTGCCAAAATGAGGTTCGACTTCTAAAAAGTTTTGAATGCCATAACCATGATAGGTTTCTTTAAAGGCAACCTGTTTGAAAATAGGGCTAATCCACACAGCTTTGATTCCTAAGCGTTGGAGATAGCCGAATTTAGTTTTCAACCCCTGTAGATTTCCCCCTACATATTTGGCCCCAGCTTCACGCCACTTTTGAGCGTCTTGTTCGATTTTGATGGCATTTCCGTTGGCTTGGCGGGTGTAAATAGGCGTTGTTCCAGTGCGAACCAGATTACCCTCATTGTCTAAATATCCGTTTTCCTCATTATTGGAAAAACGATCCAACATCAGAAAGTAGAAAACTTGGTCTTCCCAGGCCATGGGAGAAGGAAAATAGGTTTGTGAACGGGTTAGGGACTGCACATCAATTTGGGCTAGTCTTTGATTACTCATGACTTGCTCCTCCAAAGGTATATTGAATTAGTGCTGAACAGCTATTTATTATCAGAACTGAACAGCTAAAAGCCTTTTAAAAATAGTCAGTGGTTTTGTTGGTTGAAAAGGATAAACAACCAGGTGAAACTCAGTTTTTGGTTGGGAATTGTTGAGCTATTTGTTCTCCCTAATCTCAAAAAAATTAGGTTTCTAGTTTCTTGTTTTCCTTCTTTAATTTTATCTCTAGGTAATGAATTGTGCAATCACTCAAGATAAAATAAATAAGAATTAAAGATAAAGATTCTTAGACCATGTGGTTTCGTCTTTTGCTGTTCCCCACCTTGTTATTGGGGATGATGTTAACTAGCTGTCGTCATCCCCTTCTCACCACTCCAGAAATACCCACGGGAGGACTTAATAGTAAGTCTCCTGAAGAATACCCAACCTATAGTGGAGACGGTCGTTATTTAGCCTTTGCTTCGGAACGTCAAGGTCATCGCGATATTTATCTATTTGATTTACAAGAAAAACGTCTTGTCTCTTTGCCAAATCTCAATCGTCGAGATTCTAGTCAAGATCAACCTGCGTTAAGCTTTGATGGTCGTTATCTTGTCTATGTGTCGACGGAACGGGGGAAACCAGATATTATGGTCTATGATCGCAACCAACAACGATCAACGTTACTGACGGCTAATGTTCGGGGTTCGGTTCGACAACCTACTATTACGGGAGATGGGTCTCAGGTGGCGTTTCAAACGACTCAACTGGGAGAATGGAATATTGCGATCGTTGATTATCAAACCAGTCCTTAGTTATCTGCTTCCCTAAAATCGAGAAGATAAAGCATTGTTAGGTTTCTCCTTGTCATCGACAATTATTCAGAACAAATTTCAACGCCTTTGTTCCGTGCTACATAACGGCAATAAATATGGCAATATGGGACAATCGATCATCGAGGAGTGGTGACCCAATGAAGACTATCCCTAAAACAACAAGATTGACGACTTTAGAACAGTTATTAATAACCCAGTTAGAACAATCTGGTCTATCTCCTGTTCCTTTAGTGATTAATTGTTTTTTAGACGAAGTATTACTGATTTTAGTTGAATCTCCTGATAATCATCTGCTCAATTTAGAAAAAATTGAAGCTTTCTTATACAAAATTTTAAAACAAGAGAATTTATGCCAGGCTTATTTTGTTGAAATCTATTACTATGTTAATGGTCAATATTGCTTTTTAGAAGCAGAAAAAAAACCAAGTTTTCTGGAGATTTTAGCCTGGGAACTGTTGAATAAAGATAGTCGAATTTTTCTGGGTAATCAGAAAGATGTAATTGTTAACTGGTATCAAAGAAGTTTAACCTCACTAAATAAGAAGTTTAAATCCAATCAATTATCATGGTTATTAATTAGTGGAAGTTTGGGCAGTTTAACCTTATCAATGATTATCTATGGATTGACTCGCCCTTGTACTTTTGATCAATGTTCACAAATACAAAAAGCTCAACAACTTTCCAATCAAATTAATATTTTATTAGAGAATGATGTTAATACTTCTAAATTAACTATTACTCAAACCCAGTTAGAAGAAGCAATTGAATTATTACAGAAAATTCCTTTTTGGTCAGATTATTATCAGCAATCCTCCACAGTAAAAGAGCAATATCAACAACAATTAAACAATATAGTCTTATTAAATAGAACAAAAAATACCATAGATGAAGCTCTATCTTTATCTCAAAAATCTTCTTTATCTCTTAAAAAGCTAGAAGCATTGAAACAAGAATATAAAACAGCACTAGAAAGGATTGCTCTCATTAAAAATAACGGCTTTTTAGATGAATTTGAAAATAATTATTATCAAAAAATATTAAAAATCATTCAAAAAATAAACGATAAAATTGCTGTCGAAAAACAGGCAAATAAGAGTTTACAACAAGCTCAACAAGCAGCAGAGTTGGCCCGAAAAAGAGATAACTCAGCCGATCAATTGCCCGATCTACAATTAGTCTACAATACTTGGTTAACTGCTATAAAACGAATACAAGAAATACCACCACATACGACTCCCTATCAATCCTCCCGTGTTCTTCTAAAAACTTATTTATCTAATAAGACAAGGGCAGAAAGGCGAACCAATCAAGAAAAAATAGCCTTGACAATGTATGAACAAGCTGAAAAGTATTCTAAAATGGCTAGACAATCAGAGCAAAATAATCAATGGTCACAAGCAGTTAACTATTGGAATATAGCTATCGTTTATATCAAAAAAGTACCTCAAAATACTTTCAAATGGAATGAAGTGCAACCCTTAATATCAACTTATAATTTATCATTAGCTCAGGCTACCAATAAACTGAAGCAAATAACAGAAGCGAAAACCATTACTTCAGAATTAGACACAATGTGTATTTTGAAACCGAAAATATGTGATTATCAAATAACAGAAACGTTAATCAAAATGAAACTAGAATCCGACTATTTAGAACGGGTATGGATGACTGCCATACAAGCAAAAGCACAAGGAAATTTCCAAATTCAAGTCGAACTTCTCAATCATCTTTCTACCTTTGAACATCGCTTACAAAAGATTAGTAATCAAACCGGTAAGTCTATCGAAGTGTACAACTCTCAAGGCAATTTAATGACGGTGTATCATAGACAACAGTAGGAAAGCCAGCACAATGACAAAATTTTAACGTGATGGACTATACACGATCGCAAAGATTTGTTACAATGTGCATCGCAAGGCAAACCAGATAAGTAAATATACTTAGCAAACTCTATGACAACTCAAATTCTATCTCGTTCATCTTCGGAAACGTCTGAAACTAACCCTAAGCGTTCCCATAACCAATCATTCGGGGTGAAAGATAGAGATAATCAGATGATGAAAGTAAAAAAAGCTTATCCAGTGGTACAACAGGTCAAATATTTACATCTACAAGCTGAAATCGACGTTTTGCTTCAGCAATTACAAACTCTTAAGAAAAATTAGTTATAAGACGATAACTAGAGAATTTCGGCAAAAGAGGCCATCTTAACGACCAATTTTTTGGGAGTAAGCCACCAAACCGGCTTTGGCTACCTGTCCATAGCTATTAAGGCGTTCTTGTTGTCCGTTACGAGTGGGGGATAAGAACGTATCGGTTAAAGCGACGGAAGTCAACATCACAGTGGCAGCGAGAATAACATAGTTGCGAATGATGTTGGTGTTGCTGGTGTTGGTGAACATTTTGATGACCTCTTTTTCTTGTTATCCTCATCTTATGAGGTAACAAGGGGTGATGTCAGTCCCAAAAAGCCCATCAATTCAGGGATTTAGAAGTTTGAGTTTTTCCCGATAAGTGGAAATAAGTGGAAAAATGGGTTCGGGGTTCGCAGTTGATAGCAGTTTTCATTTGCATAGATTAAACACTAAAATGCAAATTCTCCCCACACTTCCCACCCCTCCCACACTCCCCACACTCACTTAACTCAACTTTTTGATACACTCAATTAAAAACTGCTGTGATATCTGTCTCCCAGTTTCCCCACACCTCCCACACTCAACTTAACTAGAATAATCAAGCGGGAACTTCTACCGTTTCTCTACCGGCTAACTCAAACGCTTGATGAACCGCTTTTAACGCCTTAACCCCTTCTTCTTTGGGAACCACACAACTAATTTTAATCTCAGATGTGGCAATCATTTTGATATTGATATGTTCTTTGGCTAAAGCTGCAAAAAACTTAGCCGCCACCCCCGGTTGTCCCACCATACCAGCGCCGACAATACTCACTTTAGCAATATCATCATCCACTACCACCTCATCAAAGCCATCAGATAGACGATTTAACACTCGACACGCTGCTTCAGCGTCTCCTTGTCCCACCGTAAAAGCAATGTCACGGGTAGGTATTCCGTCCAAAATACGACACCGTTGCGATTGAATAATGGTATCCACACTAATATTATTATCCGCTAACATTCCAAAAATACTAGCCGCCATCCCCGGTTTATCCTTAACATGACGAATAGCAATTTGTGCTTGTTTTTGATCTAAGGCGACCCCACGAACCGGAGGAGACATCTCCACTGCTTGGGAAGCGACAGGGTTAGGGGATAACTCCACATCAAACGCTTCACATAACACTTTTATCGCGCGATCGCCCTCTTCTTTGGCTACCACACAACTCACCTTGACTTCTGAGGTAGAAATCATCTCGATATTGATATTCGCGTCAGCTAAGGTTTTAAACATTTTCGCCGCAATCCCTGGCCGGCCAATCATTCCGGCACCAGCGATGGATATTTTAGCCACCCCGGTTTCCACCATTACCTCTGCTTCTGTGGCGTTAGAAGGGGTACTCCGTAACACCGGGGCGATCGCTTGTGCAACCGCTTCGGCCTTGGTTAAGACATTATTGA
This sequence comes from Crocosphaera sp., assembly GCA_030065205.1. GTDB lineage: Bacteria > Cyanobacteriota > Cyanobacteriia > Cyanobacteriales > Microcystaceae > Crocosphaera. The sequence continues at coordinate 20,073 of JASJDN010000044.1, read as the reverse complement.
TCACCGTAAAGGCGATATCGTTACTATTTCCTTCATTGATGGATTGAATAATGAGGTCTACATCTACCTGTTGATGGGCGATTTCCCCGAATAAACGGGCAGCAATACCGGGGCGATCGGGAACCCGTAATAGGGCAATTTTCGCCTGTTCTCCGTCAAATTCTACCCCATCTACCGCCTTGGTCAATTCTAACCCGTCTAAGGATCTGGGTTTGGGTATGGGGGAAATAACGCGGGTTCCCGGCGCATCACTCCAACTCGATCGCACCACCAACGGAACCCCATAGTTACGGGCAATTTCTACGGCCCGAGGGTGCAATACTTTCGCCCCTAAACTGGCTAATTCTAGCATCTCATCGCAGGTAATTTCGTCCATTAACCGCGCTTCTGGAACGATACGGGGGTCGGTGGTCAAAATTCCTGGAACATCGGTGTATATCTCGCAAAAACTGGCTTTTAAAGAAGCTGCTAAGGCGACGGCTGAGGTATCGGAACCCCCACGGCCCAGGGTGGTAATTTCTAAGTTTTCTCGGGAACTAATGCCTTGAAATCCTGCCACAACCACCACTTCAGCCTTATCTAAATGGCCTTTAATGCGATCGGGTTTGATGGAGAGAATACGGGCCCGACTATATTCGGCTTCGGTTACAATGCCGACTTGCGCCCCGGTTAAGGAGATGGCTGCTTGTCCTATTTCTTGTAGGGCCATGGTCAAGAGGGCGATGGTCACTTGTTCTCCTGTGGAGAGTAGCATATCCATTTCCCGTCGGGAGGGGTTGGCGGTGATTTCTTGAGCTAAACTGACTAGGGTATCGGTGGTTTTTCCCATAGCAGAGACGACCACCACCACTGTATTTCCCTGTTGAACCGTTTTTTGAATACGTTGGGCTACGGTTTGAATTCGTTCGACGGACCCGACGGAGGTTCCCCCGTATTTTTGGACAATGAGAGCCATAGTTGAAATAGACGCAGAAATATCTCTTCTTTAATTTAGCATTCATAAATATAATTAAAGGGGTAAGATAATGAAATCTTCGTACGAGTTAACAGAACACGCGAAAAAGCGTATTGAAGAACGTAGTACCCCTTTAGAATGGGTTGAAAGAACCCTGTTCGCTCCTCAAAGGGTGGAACCCGACAAAAAAGATCCTCAGTTGCTTCATGGGTTAGCTAGTATTCCTGAGTTTGGTAATCGTGTTTTGCGGGTTGTCTATAAGCCAACTGAAAACTCTATCAAGGTTATTACTGTTCATTTTGATCGTTCTATGAGGGGACAATTATGAAAAAGATTACTTATGATCCCGATGCAGATGCAGCTTATATCCTTCTCAGAGATTCTAAAATTATTGACTCGGAAACCATAGAGGAAGGTGTAATTTGTGACTATGACGAGAACGAGCAAATAGTGGGTATTGAAATTTTATCGGTTACAAAGAGAACCCCAGAAGAAATAAAAACCATTAACATTCCCTTGACAACAAAAGATAAGCAACAGCTAAAGCAACTATTTAATTTATTTAATTATGTTTCTAGTTGAGATAGGATTTCGTTCCATTTTATTTTGTGAATTAGTTGTAATTCTGGATCAGATTCGACTAAGGTTGAGTAGTTATTAATAAACTTTTCAACAAATGTTAGTAATCTTAGATAATATTTCAAGGTAGGAATGATTCCATTAATGATAATTTGGCAGCCGTGAGTCTCTCTTATATTTTTAATTTCTTGTTCGATCAGTTCTGATTGTTCGACTTGAATATTAGCCGATGAAAAAATACAGTAACGCCGAGGATTAAACTTGATTATTTTATCTTTAGCAATACGAATGATTTGCAGATTAATAGGTTTACCATGTTTAATTTCAACGGCTTCAATTAGTGTGTTTTTGTTTCCTATAATCTCAATGTCTCCTGCTGTTTTTGATGTTCTATCCGATGCAGTATGACTTCCCAACGGATTAAGCGTACATGATTTATATCTTTCAACTTCTTGAATTAATTGTTGATAGATTGCATAAAAAGCTAATACGGGTAATTTAGACGCACCATGAGTTTTATAATTGAAATTAAAATGATAGTCCAAACAGTTAACAATAGTTACAATATCACACTTTTCAGGATTATTTAATTTGATGATTTCTATTTTATTAGCTTCCGTTATTTTTCTCACTTCTGAAAGTAACAATATAAGCACATTTTCTGTATGATTAGGATAGGTTTCGACAAAATCAATTAAATTCAAGAAAGCTTCTTTTACTTTTTTATTACTGATATTACCGTTATAATCTAGGGTATAAGGATAAGGTTGTTCAAGAGAACGAGTTAACCATCCACTTTCAGCCATTGCAGGAAGTCCTAACTCTTTTAAGGTTGGTGTAATGTATTGAGTGTCAATTGTTCTTCCTGAAAAACCATTAGGTAAATTCTTTTGATGGTATCTAATATCTTGATTGGGATTGAGAATTTTATGGGTTAATAAAGTAATTAAAACAGTATAAACTCCTTTTTGTTTTTTGCAGTTTTTAGCAATCACATTAATATAATCTATATACTGTGAAGGAATCTGTGTTTTATTATTATTAATATCTTGGGATAAATCATATACCTGTAATAATTTTTCTCTATGATTCATAATCGTCATTCCTGTTATTTCTAACTGTAAGTTTAATGATTGGTGGTTAAGTTGATCAGTGTTTCTTTGAAAGTTGATATCTTGGGATTGTTCCTGTTGAAAAATTTGCTCTTTTAACTGAATTGCTATTTCCTTAAACAAAGGAATACAAATAGAATTACCAATTTGTTTATAAGCTTCTGCGGTACTATTATGAATTATAAAATCATTAGGAAACCCCATAATTCTATAGCATTCTTTTAAGGTTAATTTACGGACTGCATTTTCTTCAGGAATATAAATAAAAAATCGCCCTGATGTTTCTTGAGAGGGAAGGGTTGGATGAACTCCATCTATGGAGTAAATTCTATTAGGTTGACGATGAACTCTAGAAAGATGTTCAGTATTTGGTCTAATTCCTTTTTTCCAAATATTTTTATTACGATAACCAATAAAAATCAAACCTGATAACTGTCTTTTTGGTTCTTGAATTAATGTATATTCTTTCGGTTCTAAATATTCAAAGTTTCCTTTTTGGTCTAAAAAATTTCTGAGACTAGGAACGTTCTTTTGAGTTTTAATTGAATCAAAATCAAACTTTTTATTAATTGTCCCAAGAATAATAATTCTTTCTCTATTTTGAGGAACTCCAAAGTCTTTAGCATTCAATAGTTTATAGTCAACTAAATAGCCTAAATCTTCTAAAGCATAGATAATGGTTTCTAAGGTTTTTCCTTGCTGATGATGAATTAAATGTTTAACATTTTCAAGAACAATAACTTGAGGTTTTTTAACTTCTATGATTTCGCAAATATGAAAAAATAAAGTTCCTCTAGTATCTTTAAATCCTCCTCTTTTTCCACAAATACTAAAAGGTTGACAAGGAAAACCAGCCGTTAAAATATCAAAATTAGGAAGATTTTGAGGAATTATTTTAGTAACATCGTGATCCGGTAATTCCCCAAAATTATTATAATAAATTTGACGACAATTTTCATTGATTTCACAAGAATAAACACAGTGATAACCAGCTTTCTCAAAAGCCAATCTAAAACCGCCAATACCAGCGAATAAGTCAATAAATTTTAACGTTTTTCTGTTCACTTATTTGTTCTTTATGATAAATATGAAAAAGATAATTGTTGAGGAAGCGTATATTTTTTAAGTTCTTCAGATGATAAACGATAACTAGATTCTAGATAATCACGGACACTTCTTGCTAAATAAAAAGCTAATAATGGAGACACAGCATTACCAATCTGATTATAACAACTTGTTTCACTTCCAGAGAATTCAAACCAATCTGGAAAACTTTGTAAACGCGCTGCTTCTCGAATTGATAACCGTCTTCTTCTACCATCAGGAAGTTTAATTCTTTGCATATCTCCTGTTGCACCGGCTAAATTACGACAAGTTAACGTTCTTGCTGGTTTATCTAAATGTAAATCACGAGGCCGTTTACAACAAACTGAATTTAATAATTTCCATTCAATAATATAACCTAACTCTTGTAATGCTTGCGTGATTTCTTCAAAATACCATTTATTCTTGTACAGTAAACCTCTCACATTTTCAAACAACCAAATATCAGGCTTGACTTGTTTAATAGCGTTGATAAAAATGGGAAAACCATCTCTTGAATCTGTTAAACCTTTTTGTTTTCCCCCAACACTAAAGGGTTGGCAAGGAGGTCCACCAATGATTACAGACGCAGCAGGTAATTTACTATTAATGGTTAACTCTATTTGCTCACATTTTCCTTGTAAATTTTGTTCATATGTATAACAACAATCTTGATCTTTTTCCAATCCATAAGTCTCAAATCCTTGCGCTTCAAATCCCAAAGACAACCCTCCACATCCTGCAAATAAATCTACAACAAGATGGGATTTTAAAGATTTCAGTTGCAAAATATTATTAATTTGCTCGATATAGTTAATTGACATAAAAAAGAAAATATTTTACAGTTCTATTTAATAATAACACTCAGATTATAATGAAGAGAAACTCAATTAATAAATGAACATAAATCTCTCGTTACTTCAAAACAAAGAAATAATAAATATCATCATTTGTCCACAAACTCCCCCGATCGCTCAGTTCCTTGCTAACCTATTAAAGAATATCGAAGGAGTGTAACGGAATTAGCGATGCAAACGCGAGACAGACAGACTCATCAACCCGCTTTATCCCTCAAGGATGCCATTACTACCAGCCAAAATTATCTACTGTCCCAACAATATCCTCAAGGGTACTGGTGGGCCGAGTTAGAATCCAATATTACCTTAACCGCCGAAACGGTCTTAGTCCACAAAATATGGGGAACAGACAAAACCCGTCCCCTACAAAAAGTTGAAGGTTATTTACGTCAACAACAACGGGAACATGGAGGGTGGGAACTCTTCTATGGAGACGGGGGAGAAATTAGTACCTCCGTAGAAGCGTACATGGCCCTACGTTTATTAGGGGTTCCCCAAGATGACCCGGCCTTAATTCGTGCCAAAGCGTTTATTATTAGTAAAGGGGGTATTAGTAAAACCCGAATTTTTACTAAGTTTCATTTAGCTTTAATTGGGTGTTATAGCTGGAAAGGAATTCCCTCTATTCCCCCGTGGATTATGTTATTTCCTGATAGTTTTCCCTTCACTATTTATGAAATGGCAAGCTGGGCGCGAGAAAGCACAGTTCCCTTAATTATTGTCTTTAATGATAAGCCCGTTTTTTCAGTTGATCCTATCTTTAATTTAGACGAATTATATGCAGAAGGTGTTGAAAATGTCAAGTATGAATTGCCCAAAAATAATAATTGGGGTGACATTTTTTTAGGGTTAGATAAAGTATTCAAATTTGCGGAACAAGTTGATTTAGTTCCTTTGCGAAAAAAAGGACTCAAAGAAGCCGAAAGATGGATGTTAAACCATCAACAAGAAACAGGAGATTGGGGTGGAATTATGCCCCCAATGTTAAACTCTTTAATCGCTTTTCGTACCTTAAAATATGACGTAGCTGACCCTTCTGTTCAACTCGGTTTTGAAGCTATTGATCGCTTTTCTATCGAAGAAAATAACACTTATCGGGTGCAAGCTTGTGTATCTCCGATATGGGATACGGCTTGGTGTGTACGAGCTTTGACAGATTCAGGTTTACCCAAAGATCATTTTTCCTTAGTTAAAGCAGGAAAATGGTTATTAGATAAACAAGTTCTTGAGTATGGAGATTGGGCGGTTAAAAATAAGGTAGGAAAACCTGGCGGATGGGCTTTTGAATTTACCAATCGTTTCTACCCCGACATCGATGACTCTGCAGTGGTTGTGATGGCACTAAATGGCATAAAATTACCCGATGAAGCCCGCAAACAAGCAGCCATTAATCGCTGTGTAAAATGGATAGAAACCATGCAATGTAAAGCAGGAGGTTGGGCTGCATTTGACGTGGATAATGACCAAGCTTGGTTAAACGAAGTGCCTTACGGTGACTTAAAAGCTATGATTGATCCTAATACTGCTGATGTGACGGCTAGGGTAGTAGAAATGGTGGGAAGTTGTGACCTAGAAATGTCAACCACTCGCCTCAATAAAGCCCTCAATTATCTTTATAAAGAACAGGAAAAAGATGGCAGTTGGTTTGGTCGTTGGGGTGTGAATTATATCTATGGAACCAGTGGTGTACTTTCTGCATTAGCTGTTATTAACCCCGAAAAACATCGACCCCAAATAGAACAAGGAATTAATTGGTTATTAAGCTGTCAAAATAACGATGGAGGATGGGGAGAAACTTGCTGGAGTTATAACGACCCAACTCTCAAAGGAAAAGGAGTTAGTACCCCTTCCCAAACCGCTTGGTCTCTCATTGGTTTATTAGACGCAGGAGAAGCATTAAATCATTTTGAAACTGATGCCATTGAACGGGGAATTAACTACTTATTAAACACCCAAACTGAGGAAGGAACTTGGGAAGAAGCTGAGTTTACCGGAACGGGTTTCCCTTGTCATTTCTATATCCGTTATCATTTTTATCGCCATTATTTCCCCTTAATTGCTTTGGGACGTTATCAACAAATCAACAAATCTTAAACGGTAAAGTTTTGGGTTAATATCATCTACTGATATCACTGCATTTCCAATTATATGAGAGCAAAATATAGGCTCTCCCGACACTGTGGTGAAAAAAATATTGTAGACTACTGGACTGTTTCAAAAAAAATGAGGTAATCGGAAAGTGAGCATCTTTCTCACTTTCTGTAACAATAGTAATACCAATTTCCTAAAGTCCAGCTACACATTTTCGTAGGGGTCAACGGTCGTTGACCCCTCCTCATCTGTAGTCCAAGTTGATGACAATGGTATAAGCAGGACTTGTGCTGAGCTCGCGGAAATAATTTCTAACTAACGATAGATGAATAATTTGTTAACTTTTGTTACAATGCAACTAAGATATATAAAATTTAGAACTTAAGGGAGTCATTAATGCCTATTAAGATAAGAGAAGACGTTGCTTATATTCTGTTAAACAAAATTAATCAAGCCAACCAACAAGGAAGCGAGAAAGTAGATTTTAACAATACAGACTTTACAGGAAGAAACCTAAGCGTTTCCGACTTTCTTGGACATTTAGATTATTTCAACCAAAAGGGTTATATTGAAGCAGAATTTACAGGGAATGCTTACGCTAAACAAGAAGACGTTCCTTCCTTAGTCGAGACCCATAATATTGTTGATTTTCGTATTGCTAATACCTTGGGTGCGCCTGATGGTCCATTACCCCATTTAATCCGCTTTAAAAAAGCTTCTTTAACGGAAAAAGGTCATAAAGCGTTGCAACGTTTAGAAGAAAATTATCCCCAAGCGTTACAAAAAGGACCTCAAGTCCCTATCGTAACCAAAGACTTACCTTTCCTCGAAAAAGTTCAACTCAAAGCTGAACTTCCAGACATTTTTGATGCCAAAGATTTAACCATTATTGTATACCGAACCTTACGAGATTTGATGACAACCGAATCATCAGAGAAAGTTAAGTCAGAATTAAAAGACGATAACGAAGAAATACATGACCTTTGGAAAGATAATAATCCTTTAGTCGCTTGGTTAAGTAAAATTCGTCCCCCTCTTACCTTCGATGGTAAAACCTTTTTAAGACGCATTGAACAAGAGGGTGGTGTTCCCCGTGGAACCAATGGAATTAAAGTAATTAAAGCCGTTTTTTCTGCTACTAAAGAAGAGTTATCTGATGATATGAAAAAAGAAATCGAAGCAGTTTTACCTGATGATATAAAGACCATTTGGCAATCTGCTTAGAGATTGTTTAGAGATTTTACTGTGAGGTGGGCAAAGTTTTCTACTTTCTAGGTAGTTCAGATAAATCTCTTATTTGCCCACCCTACTGTCTTAAGATAAACAAGACTAAATTAGTCACAGCATATATAATTAATGTAGAGATGTTGTCAGTAACTTCTCTACATACTTAAATCGTCATTGCGAGAGGTAATACTCAGATTAAGCGTTAATTGTTACTAAAAATACCTCGAAGCAATCTGCCATAGATATAGAATTTCCTCATTTCTCGGAATGACAAATAAGGATACGAAAAAGATTACTTTTTTAAGTCTTATTGACTTTAATTACAAAATTTTTCAACACAACGGACAAACATTTCTACCCCTAAAGATAATACAGTTTCATCGAAATCGAAGCGGGGATGATGATGGGGATAATTTAACCCCTTCTCTGCATTAGCCGAACCCAAAAAGAAGTAACAGCCTGGAACTTCTTCTAAAAAGAAAGACATATCTTCTCCTCCCATTGTTTGACAAGTAGGAGCAATTCCTGCGGGGGTTTCTACAACTTCTAACGCGATAGATTTAACCAACTCTGCCATTTTTTCATCATTAATCACAGGGGGATATAAACGCCAATAATCTAACTCATACTCCGCCTTGTATCCTTGACAAATTCCTTTAACAATATCTTCAATTCTTTGACCAAAATACCCTTCAAATTCAGGATTAAAATAACGCACCGTTCCACTCATGTTAGCCGTATCTGCAATAACATTTAAAGCCGTTCCTGCGTGTAATTCTCCCACTGTTACCACCGCCGAATCGATAGGATTAACATTACGAGAAACAATGGATTGTAAAGCGTTAACAATCTGTGCGCTCACCACCACAGAATCGACGGTTTGATGCGGCATCGCCCCATGACCCCCTTTTCCGAAGATATTGAGGCGAAAACACTCTACAGCAGCCATTAACGGACCGCTACGGACACCGACAGTACCTAAAGGTAAGTTATTCCAGACGTGTAAACCGATAATGCCATCCACATCAGGATTTTTTAAGACCCCTGCTTCTATCATGGGTTTGGCCCCACCGGGACTTTCTTCGGCGGGTTGAAAAATAATTTTGACTGTTCCTTTAAAATGTTGACGATGTTGCCATAAATAGTAAGCAGTACCTAAAGCAATGGTAATATGGCCATCGTGGCCACAAGCGTGCATGGTTCCTTCGTGGAGGGAACGGTAAGAGACATCGTTTTCTTCGTGGATGGGTAACGCATCTATGTCGGCGCGAATGGCTAAGACAGGGCCAGGATGAGGACTGGAGATGGTTGCAACGATACCCGTTTTAGCAATTCCTGTTTCATGGGGAATACCCATTGCTGTTAACTGTTGAGCGATAAAATCGGCAGTAATTTCCTCTTGAAACCCCAATTCTGGACGTTGATGTAGATAGCGTCGCCATTCTACTAATTGAGCCTGAAGCTGACGAATTTCGAGGCGAATTTGTGAAAAATTGAGGGAATTTGTTTGAGGAAGGGTAGAAATCATTGCAGATGTTACGGACAGTAATGAGAAGTTTGCTGTCTTTCCTATTCTATAGCCTCTTTATCAAAAAAATAAAATAGGGTTGAAAGAGGCAGGGGGAGCAGAGGGAGAGGGGGAGCAGAGGGAGAGGGGGAGCAGAGGGAGAGGGGGAGCAGAGGGAGAGGGGGAGCAGAGGGAGAGGGGGAGACTGGGAGACTGGGAGACTGGGAGAGGGGGAGACTGGGAGACTGGGAGAGGGGGAGAAAGGATAATATATATTCCCCCTGTCACCCCATCACCCCGTCACTTTATTACTTCTCACCCTCCTCTGTTACTGAGCCTCTCGAAGTACACTCAACTTAACGAGCATCTTGATACACCCAGTTGAAAACTGTTATTAACAACAGTAATGGTGATACTTTTTGTAAAGGTCTAACATGACTAATTTTTTCTTGAAATCTTGAGGTTGTCGATATTTATTCCAAGGATGTTGTCGACGAATTGACTCTACTGTTTTATAGAATTTGTTCCAAGTACCTAACACTTCAATTAGCTTTTGAAATTGACAGTATACCTTACTGTATTTAGATTTTAGAACAATATATTGCAACATACTTGCATAGGTTAAGGGGGTATTTTTTTCTTCAGGAATTTCTAAAATTCTTCCGAGTTTCTCAAAGATTTTGTTATTTTTTTTGACAATCTTGAGTAAACTACCACTGTTCTTAATGTCTTGTTCTTGTAAAACCTCAACGACATTAGAAGCTTTTTGTAAAATAGAGTAATTGCTGAGTTGATATTTTTTAAAGAGATAAAGTAACTTCAATCCAAGTTCATCTTTGTGGGTTAAACTATCCAAAGCATTCACGTAACATTCTAGAGCTTTTTTTCCTTTTTCTGTTTTGATTTTTGGTAACACTTCCGTTAATTCTTGATGAATAAATTGATAAAATCTTTCATTGGACATATGTTGTTCCAGTAAATGAAACACCAATTGATAAAAACTTTGTTGTTTAGAACTACGATGGAGTAATTCTATTTGTTCAATGGCCAAAAAACTATTTTTTGCTTCAATGGCGACTTGAAACAGTCTTAAATAAGAATTGAGTCCTTTATATTCATTCAGTCCTTCAGCAAACTTATTTTTGACTTGTAATAATAGAACAAAATCCCTTTCCCGAAATCGCTTATGCTCTAATGCTTGAGCCATAATTTGTAACGTATTGGTTTTGTCTAACGCCTGATTATGTTTGATAATGATATCAGGATTAATGGTTTCTTTGTGAAAAAAGTGATTCAGTCTCCCTTTTAAAGATAAGGAAGATTCATATACTTTTTCCTCGGTGGTTGTTTGTAACTGTCCAGAAGTAATTATATTAGCAGTCATAGTTCCAAATTCCATTTTTTCGCGTCTCTAATACATATCAGTATAAAGATGTTTTTTTTATTAAGGAATGGTAAAGCTACGGATTTATTATCAATTTTATGCAAATTTTCTTAAAGATGAATATAATTTAGAAACAAGTATAATTACAGAATAACTAAATGAAACCCTACCAAAATATACCCATTCAAGATTGTGGAGAACCCTTAATTGCGATTCCTTTAGAACAGTTTTCCGTAGAAACCCCTCACCCCTACCAAAAGTTAGGTGCTGGTTATGGTCAAAAATCCCCTTATTATTTACGCTCTCAGGTTATAGAAGCACTGATACAGGCACAAATCTATTTACAACAATCCTATCCCGAGTGGAAAATACATATTTTTGATGCCTATCGTCCTGTCACCGTACAACAGTTTATGGTAGATTATACCTTCACGACTTTACTCAAAGACGAGGGGTTAATCCTAGACAACTTATCCCCAACCCAACAAGAAAGCCTTTGGCAGCAAGTGTATCAGATTTGGGCTGTACCCAGTGATGATTTAGCCACCCCTCCCCCCCATAGTACCGGTGCAGCCGTTGATATTACTTTAATCGATGATCAGGGTCATTTGTTGGATATGGGAGGGATGATTGACGAATTATCCGAGCGATCGCAGCCTAATTATTATGCTAAAAGTACGGATAGCATGGGACAAAATTATCACCAAAAACGAGCCTTACTCAATCAAATCATGACTCAGGCGGGATTTTTACGCCATCCTGGGGAATGGTGGCATTTTTCTATGGGGGATCAAATGTGGGCTTGGCAAAGTCAAACCGAGATGGCTTATTATGGGAGGGTTTGATAGCAGTTTTTAATTAGGTGTATCAATATTTCGGTTGAATGAGTGTGGGAAGTGTGGGAGGGGTGGGGAGTATGGGGGGAATTTTTATTGAGATCGTTAGTCTATTGATATGAAAACTACTATGAAGGAGGCAGGAGGTTAAACTTAATCCGTGGGGAAAGAACCGGGTAACACTTTCAAGGTTTTGGGTTTATCATTACGAATCACCTCAACTATTAGAGATTCCCCAATGGTACTAACTTCCACTTGTTCTTGTACTTCAACCGCTTTACTAACCGGTTGACCCCCCACTTTTTGAATAATATCCCCTGGTTTAAATCCTGCTTTTTGGGCCGGGGAGTCGTTCACCACCCGTACCACTAACACCCCTTCATTATTGGTGACTTTAAACCCTAACTGTTGGTCTTCGTTGAGTTCTTTACGGAGTTCTGGGTTGAGGGTGATCATGTGGATACCCAGATAGGGATGGGCTGCTTTACCCGTGGTTAAGAGTTGGTTGGCCACCCGTTGAGCCGTTTCGATGGGAATGGCAAACCCTAACCCTTGAGCATCGGCCCGAATGGCGGTATTAATACCGATCACCTCGCCTTGAGCATTGAGGAGAGGCCCTCCCGAGTTTCCTGGGTTAATGGCAGCATCGGTTTGGATGAAGCGAACCCGTTTATCCGGAACCCCCACCTCGGAACTCGAACGGCCCAACGCGCTAATAATACCTACCGTTACCGTATTATCTAATCCTAAAGGATTACCAATGGCGATCGCCCATTCTCCAGGGTTGAGTTGCTCCGCGTTACCAATATCTACCGTGGGCAAATTGTCGGCCTCGATTTTCACCACCGCTACATCCGTCATGGGATCGGTTCCTAGCACTTTTCCTCGATAAACTTGACCATCTTTGAGGGTGACTTTCACCTCTTTGGTACCATCCACCACGTGAGCATTGGTTAATAACTGTCCATCTGGGGTCAGAATAAAGCCTGATCCGGTTCCCCGTTCGATATGTTCTCGAGGAATGGGGATATCATTACCGAAGAAACGACGAAAGAAAGGATGTTCAAAGGTTTCTCCCATTTGATCGGAAACCTGTCGCGTTGCATCAATACGAACCACCGCCGGTCCGACTTTTTGGGCAGCTTGAGCAATAAAGTTTAAATTACTTTTTGATGAAGATTTGGCAGGAAAGGGGAACGGTTTGAGATTTGTGGGAACCACTGCGGGGGTTTGACTGGCTTCCTCGGGGGAGGTTTCCGTCCAATAACGGCTTCCCCAAACGCCGACACCACCACCTAAGATTAATAGTGCTACATAGACAATGAACTGTTTAATACGCATGATAATTTTATTATTTGATAATCACAGGGTTCCCTCTTCCAAATTATGACAAAGTTTCCTGAAAAACAGTTAACCCCTATGTGTTTATTTTAGCTTTGGTCTTTTGATCTTTGACTATACTTTTATTGGTTATCCCGTTGATTGCATAATCTAGAAAAATTTTTATGAGTAAATTTGTCTTTGTCACCGGTGGAGTTGTCTCGAGTATTGGTAAAGGTATTGTGGCCGCGAGTTTGGGCTGTTTATTCAAGTCCAGAAATTACTCGGTTTCTATCCTCAAACTTGACCCCTATATTAACGTTGACCCTGGTACCATGAGTCCTTATCAACACGGAGAAGTGTTTGTCACCGATGACGGGGCCGAAACGGACTTAGACTTGGGCCATTATGAACGGTTTACGGATACCCCGATGTCTCGCCTCAATAGTGTCACCACCGGATCAATTTATCAAGCAGTTCTCAATAAAGAACGACGGGGGGCCTATATGGGGGGAACGGTGCAAGTTATTCCCCATATTACCAACGAAATTAAGGAACGGATTCATCGCGTTGCCAGAAATACCAATCCTGATATTGTGATTACCGAAATTGGTGGAACCGTGGGAGATATTGAATCTTTGCCCTTTTTAGAAGCAATACGGCAGTTTCGTAAGGATGTGGGTCGTAATAACGTCCTTTATATGCACGTTACCCTAATTCCTTGGATTCCGGCAGCCAGGGAAATGAAAACCAAACCCACTCAACACTCGGTTAAAGAGTTGCGGTCCATTGGGATTCAACCGGATATGTTAGTCTGTCGTTGCGATCGCCCCCTGAAAGAAGGGATGAAGGAAAAACTCTCAGAATTTTGTGATGTTCCCGTAGAATCGGTGATTACAGCGCAAGATGCCAGTAGTATTTATGAAGTGCCGTTGGTGGTAGAAAAAGAAGGATTAGCCCAACAAACCCTCGAATTGTTACACCTCGAACCCCGTAAACCCGATTTAAGCCAATGGCAAACGTTAATTAAAAGAATGCAGGCCCCCAAACGACAAATTCAGGTGGCGTTAGTGGGGAAATATGTTCAACTCAGCGATGCTTATTTATCGGTGGTAGAATCCTTGGTACATGGGGGTATTGCTACGGATAGCGAGGTTAAGTTACGGTGGGTGAGTGCCGAAGATATTGAAAATTATGGCGCAGATAAATATTTAAAGGATGTTAGTGGCATTATTGTTCCCGGTGGGTTTGGTATTCGTGGTGTGGATGGTAAAGTTAGGGCCATTGAATACGCTAGAAAAGAGAAAATGCCCTTTCTGGGACTGTGTTTAGGAATGCAATGCGCGGTCATTGAATGGGGTCGTAATGTGGCGCGTTTAAATAATGTTAATAGTGCCGAATTTGAACCAGAAACCACTAATCCTGTGATTAATCTCTTACCGGAACAACAAGACGTGGTGGACTTGGGGGGAACCATGCGTTTAGGACTGTATCCTTGTCGTATTGCTGCGGATACGTTGGCTGCTTCTTTATATCAACAAGAGGTGATTTATGAACGTCATCGTCACCGTTATGAGTTTAATAATGCTTACCGCAATCAGTTAGTTGAAACGGGTTATAAAGTGAGTGGAACGTCTCCCGATGGTCGTTTAGTAGAGATTATTGAATTGTCAGACCATCCCTTCTTTATTGCCACTCAATTTCACCCTGAATTTCGCTCTCGTCCTAACTGCGCCCATCCTTTATTTTTAGGGTTTGTTAAAGCTGCCATTGAGCAAACTCAAAGCAGTTAACGACTTTTAAGAAGTTAAAAAAGTAGAATTATTAAATTATCAACATTAATATTTGGTGTGAGGATGAGTTACCATAATATTGCTCATCCTTTCTTTATTTAAGAGGAGTAAGAATATATATAGCAGCACAACAAAAATTGTAACATTACGGCAAACGCCTTGTTTATTTGCTATGGTGGAATATGTATGAAATTGAATTGACTAAAACAGCTACAAAAAAATTGCAACGTTTGCCTCAAAATTTAGCGAAACGTATTATTGAAAAACTACGCATCATTGCCGAAAATCCCTATGGATCACACAATAATGTTAAAAAACTTGTCAATAGAAGTGGTTATCGCCTCAGAGTTGGGGATTGGCGTATTATTTATGAAGTAGAAGATCAAAAACTACGAATATTAGTCTTAGAAATTGACACAAGGGGAGGAATTTATCGATGAAATATGAGATTATTCAAAAAGAAGGAAATTCTTATGCAGTTATCCCTGTAGAGATGTATCAACAATTATTAGAAGATTCTGAAATGCTTGCTGATATTAAAGTCTATGATCAAGCTAAAACCCGTCAAGAAGAATCTTTTCCCCTTGATATTGTAGAAAGAATCTCAATTAATGGAGAACATCCCCTTAAAGTTTGGCGAGAATATCGCCATTTTACTCAACAACAATTAGCTGAGACAGTTGGGGGTATATCTAAAGTTGATATCTCAGATATTGAAAGTGGAAAGAAAACAGTTTCAAAAGAAATATTACAAGCGATCGCTACTATTCTTAATGTTGATATTGATATGATTTCTAGTTATGATATGTAATTATTCATAATTAGATTTTCAAAGCGAAGAAGATTTGACACAATGGTTGTCTAATTTATAAACAAGTTCAAATAATTTACTAACTGAAATTAGAGGTTTATCTGTTGAACAATTAGAAGAGTTAGGAGAAGCTTTACTAGACTTTAAAACTGAAGAAGATTTAAAACAATGGTTCTCTACCGTCTTAAAAAGTTCTGATTAAAATAATATCATCAACCTATTTTGTAAGGTGGGCAAAATTTTCGACATGAGCAACACAAATAAATATCTGATTTGCCCACCCTACTGTCTGATTACTGATCACTATTTACTCTTTTTTAACCCTGCAATTGCGTGTAATTGTACGGATTTATTAGGATCATTGGCTAGTTTCTTAAGTACAGCGATGGCGGTTTCATTTCCTAATTCTCCTAGGGAAACAGCAATCACTTGCTTGATATTTTTTTCTTGACTAATGGGATAATTTGATTCTAAGAAGTCCATTAAAATTTGACTAGCTTTATTTTTAACAATTTCACTTTTTTGAGTTCCTAATAAATTGATAATTGTTTGACAAATTTCTGTATTTTCTGTAAATAATGCTTGTTTTAAACAATCTAATGCTTGAGGTGATTCTGTCCAAGTTAATGCTTTAATGATTTCTTTTTTTAGGTCTATAGGGGTTGTTTCTTTCTGCAAAATAATAGATAATTCTTCAATAGCTTCATCACTTTTAATACGTCCTAAAGTCAAGGCAGTTTGTTGGCAAATTTCCAAATTTATGTCATAAAGTAATGGCTTTAACTGTTGAATTAGATTCAATTCTCTTGTCAATTCTGATTGCATTCCCAAGGCAATAACAGCTTCTTTACGAACTGTAGAAACAGGATCATCTAAAGCTTGAATAAAGATAGGAATAAGTTGTTTTTGATGAAAAGTTCCTAAACATTCTAAAGCGATCACACGAATTTCTGGGTTAGAATCATTAACCACTTCTAACAACATTTCAATAGTATTGGAATGTCTAATTTGTGCTAATGCTTTAACAGCTAATAATTTAGAAGATTCATCCTTTTTTAATAAGGTTTCTAAGCTTTTTACAGCAGAAATTCCTATTCTTCCTAATCCGTCTGCTACTATATTTAACAGTTCTTCCTCTTTTGTAGTTTCCAGTATTTGAGTAAAAGCAAGAATTATTTTTATATCATTAAATTCGGATAAAATACGGGCAATAAACCAACGATATTCAACTTCAATATTTTCGTTTTCTAAGATAATTAATAAAGGATCAATAACTTTTTTTCCTAGTTTGGGAAACAATTTTGCCACTTCCCAACGTTGTTGAAAATCTCCTGATTCTAATAAGGATAATCCTAATTTTACTAGATCACAATTTTCAAGTTTATTCTGATAAACTGCTGTTTGAAATTGCTGTAATTCCCTAGCATTATTCATGAAATTAATTCCTTTAATCTACAATGGTAATTGTTAGTTCATAATTCATCGGTTTCTTCTCTTGTGAAACTACTGTAAATTCATAATAACCACTTTCCATTAATTGTCCTGACCATTGATGAGTTGAAGAATCTTCTAGTATATTATTCCTTCCCGTCGGAGAATAAATAGATAAAAGTAAATTGCGATCGCCTTTTAATTTTATCGTAATGTTTTGGTAAGCGTTTAAGTTAGCAACATAAGCATTTCCTTGACCCGATTCTAATTGTTTACGTCGCTTAATCATTCCATTTTGCTGTAGTTCAATTCCTATCTTTTCGTAATGATCTCCTGCTTGTAAGTTAGCAATCGTATCCATAATCATAGCATTCCAAATTTGACCAATAGGTTTATCAATAAACTCACGATTTTCTTGGTCAGGAAAAGCAGCAAAAAAACGCCCATCTACTAAATCATATAAAGCACGACTACTTAAATATAAATTATTAGCTTGTTGTTTCCAAATATCTCGTTGAGTTTGAGTATAACTGCCAATATTTCGCAACGCATCTGAACTCAAAGCTCCCAAACTATCTAACACTTGAGTAGCGGTTTCATCCCATCTATTTCTCCAAGATGAATCATTTTTTTCGTTGCTCAAAATCTTATCCCTTTGACTCGGATATTTCTCCCAAAATAGTTCATCAACCACTGAAACAAACCAACTATGGTCTAATCCTAATTGACGACGACGGGTGCGTATTTCTGTTTTGCGTTCTAACTCTTGATCACTAATATTAGGGGTCGATGATTCCTCAGAAAAAACAGATGTTGGTTGACTATTTTCTTGAGCATTGAGGATTTGAGAAATCCATAATTTTCCTGCCCACCATCCCATTGTTCCTGAGCCTAGAATTAGCATTAAAAGTAAAAATAACTTACCTAAACAGCCAGTAATAGGACTATTTTTGCTGTTGGTTACTGTCATGTTCTGTTCTGTTTTTTGCTTAGGGGAAACGGCAACTGTCGGCGAAGAAGTCTGAGGCATTATAGCAGACTTGATGACCAGAGTGGGAGAAGTAAGCGGTTGGGGAGAAGACTGAGTAAGGACTTGTGTGACTGCTTGGGCGGAAGGATAGCGATCGCTGGGATTGTTAGCTAACATTGTCAGTAAAATATGGCTTAAATCAGAACTAATCGCTAATTCTGAGGGCAAATTCCAGCTTGAACCTCGGTTATCTTGTAACTCTAGCGGTTCTTTCCCTGTCAACAAAACACAAGCGGTGGCTGCTAACCCGTATAAGTCACTATTGGCAGTGACGATTCCTTGTTCAATCTGTTCCTGGGGTGCATATCCAACTTCACCCACTTGTATGATTTTAGTGGTTAATAATTCTGGTTGTTTAAAGTAGGTATTAGCGATGGTAGATAACTGTTTAACACTGCCAAAATCGATTAAAACAGGTAAGTTATCCCCTTGACGAGTAATAATATTATCAGGGGTAATATCACGGTGAATAATCCCTTTTTCGTGGAGATAATCAAGAACGGGTAAAACCGCTAATAAAAATGCTCTTACCTCTGTTTCTGTAAATACCTTTCCTACTGCTAATCGTTCTTTTAGTTGTTGACGATAGCTTAATCCTTCTACATAATCTTGTACTAAAAAAAGGGTCATTTTTTTCCCTTGTTGACAAGAAAACAATTCTCGAAAACGCGGGATCTGAGGATGTTCTAAGGTGTAAAGAATTTGAGCTTTGCGTTGAAATAATTCTTCTGTTTTTTTCAGGGCTGAACTATCTTGAACATCGGGAGCAAATTCTTGTAAGATACACAATTCATCAAAGCGATGACTATCTTGGGCTAAATAAGTTTTTCCTAGCTTTCCTTGACCGAGTTGCCGTAAAATCTTAAAACGATGATTGATAATAGTTTGAGAGGGTAGCCCAGTATTCATAACCAAATTTAAAGCACGATTTTAAATAATTCTTATAATTATACGAAAATTATTCTATAATCATCCCAATCCTATAATAAATGGGATACACTACATATATAGAACAAACGGACTAACTCGGTAGAATAAAGAGATGGTTGACCCCAAAAACATCGCTAAATACTTTATTCTCAGAGCGTATCAGGATGGTAGAGAAAACCAAATGACCAATATGAAGGTTCAAAAGCTTCTCTACTACACTCAATGTTTGCATCTTGCGCTTTATGAGGAACCCTTATTCGCTGAGGAAATTCAAGCTTGGCGATATGGTCCTGTTTGCCCTCCTGCTTATCATTATTATTCTAACTTTGAAGCGCAGCAATTACCCATTCCTCAAGAACAAAATATAGTGAATGAATTTACGGAAGAAATTCGAGAACTTTTAGAAGAAGTTTGGCAATATTTTGGAGAATATCATACTTATGATTTGAGTTACAAGACTCACTTAGAATTTCCTTGGAAAAAAGCCCGTGCTGGTTTATCAAGTCAAGAAAGCTCAACAAATCCTCTTTCACTAGAAGATATGCGTGCATTAGGAGAAGAAAAGCTTGTAGAAATAGAAAAAGATCATCCTCATTACAATGAAATTTTATCTCATGTCTTAAAAGAGGGAATGAAAGAAAAAAGTAAACCCAAGTATATTCAAGAAGGAGAAGTAAATGAGTGGCTTAACTCCCTTCTTGATTGAAGAAACAGGGCAATTTAAAAAAAGCTTGAACAAGTTAGTTAAATCATACAAATCTAAATTTCAATAAGTCGAATTTATAAAGTTTATTTCCAATTATTTAGAAGAACTGACTAATAATCCTTATGCAAATAAATCTCGTTCTGAACCATTACCCAATGGGGTAAAATTACCTCAAGAATGGGTACTTTATAAATTAAGAATTATGTTTGCAAAAGGTGCATCTGGACAAATTAGGATTATCTATTTAGTGAATGAACAAGATAGAATCATTAAACCTTTATGGATTTATAACAAAACACGGGAGTGCGAAAACTCCTATCTTTTAAGTAGGAGATGAAGCGCGACTCGGCATTTTTAAATGCCGTGAACATTCACTCATGGAAAGGCATTAAGTGATATCATGATGCCGTTGTTCTTCGAT